>MDJM01000080.1 GCA_001994995.1 Candidatus Parepulonipiscium sp. PG-Nuni2H_MBin01
ATAGACTGAATAGAAAGCTCTCTCATACGCGCCAGCATTTCTTGCGTCTCACCAAGCGCGCCCTCAGCCGTTTGAATAAGCGAAATACCATCTTGGGCATTACGGCTAGCTTGTTGCAATCCATTAATTTGGTTACGCATTTTTTCTGAAATGGCAAGCCCTGCTGCATCATCACCTGCTCTATTAATACGCATACCTGAAGAGAGTTTTTCCATAGACTTCGATTGAGCTTTTGTATTAATACCTAATTGTCGGTTAGCATTTTCTGCCATCAAGTTATTATTAATTACCATATAACATCCTCCTTGAATTGTACTCGTGACTTCCATGTCATTTTAGTAAACGATTTACAATAGTAAATCTTTAAAGTGAAGTGTTTATTTCTCTTCAATATATATATCGTCGTAAAAATTTTTTATTACAGTCTTTTTTAAAATTTTATTAAAAAAATTTTCGTTTTGTAGCATAACTTGTCTTGTTTCTTATCCATTGTTAGACAAGCTATTGCTATTTTAGACAAGCTATTACTATCGTGTTCCTTCATTATAATGGTTATATCTTCAATAATAATCTGCATAAAAAAAAGACAAGCTACATTAGCTTGCCTAAAAGTTTTAATTTAATAATTGCAACACTTGCTGTGGCGATTGATTAGCCTGCGACAACATAGATTGCGATGCTTGAGTTAAAATATTTAACTTAGTTAACTCCACCATCTCCTCGGCCATATCCGTATCTCGAATATTAGACTCCGCCGATTGCAAATTCTCCGCTATATTATCCACGTTTTTAATCGTATGCTCCAGCCTATTTTGCACTGCACCAAGCACTGCACGTTGTTGTGAAATCTGCTCCACCGCCGCATCAATCATCTCCAATGCTGCACTCGCAGTCTCCTTAGTTCCCACATTTACAGTAGCCAATCCTAGCGAATTAACGCCAACTGCATCTATAGATATACTAATCTTCTGGTCTTGATTTGCACCCACCTGGAACTCAAACACTCTCACTCCAGATATATCATAGTCAAACCCTTCAAATTCTTCAGCCGTTTTTACAGCCGACGTTAAACTATCCACTTCATTTGTAAACTCTTCTATAGTATATGTCGTACTACCAGCTAGAGCAGTTTGTACTGCTGAAAAGGTATCAGTAGCTAAAGGATCAGGTTCTTTAACTTTATCATATAGAGCTAATTGGTCCTCTAAAGATAAATCGTAATAAGGCGTACCATCATCAGCTACAAACTCATCAGGATTGTTTGCCATATCTGATAAATATTGTGCCAGCTGAGTAGCGCTATTAGGATCACTAAGACCTAAATCTGAATCCAATTGACCTGCTAAATTTGTTAAAGTATCTACTGCATCACTAACAGCCGCTGCATACTCCTCATTAATATTAGTTAAATCGCCCGTGCCATCTCCATATAAAATCTGTTGTTCATTAAACTCAGTTTTTGCAGCAATCCCATCAATCTCCTCTAACAACTGATTAACCTCTAGCTGCAACTTATCACGGTCAGAATCAGTATAAGTATCATTCATGGATTGAATAGAAAGTTCTCTCATGCGCGCAAGCATCTCTTGAGATTCACCTAGAGCGCCCTCCGCAGTTTGAATAAGCGAAATACCATCCTGTGCATTACGGCTAGCCTGATGTAATCCATTAATCTGATTACGCATCTTTTCAGAAATAGCAAGACCAGCCGCATCATCGCCCGCCCTGTTAATACGCATACCAGAAGATAACTTCTCCATAGACTTAGATTGAGCTTTAGAATTAATACCTAACTGCCTATTAGCATTCTCTGCCATTAAGTTATTATAAATTATCATATAAAATCCTCCTTGAAAATTCAATTTGACATCCATGTCAAGCATAGAAAAAAATTGAGAAAATAAATTATCTTCCCTTCTAAATTATATATCGTTATATTTAAGTTAATATTAATACTTTAGTCAAAAAATATTTTACTTTTTTTGTATGGACTGGCACTATTTTATGCTATTTGAAAAAAAACGAGCCGAAGCTCGTGTATGTAACTAGCTTAACAATTGCAATACTTGTTGTGGCGTTTGATTAGCTTGCGCTAGCATAGACTGCGATGCTTGTGATAATATATTATACTTCGTAAGCTCCACCATCTCTTCTGCCATATCGGTATCGCGAATGTTAGATTCAGCCGATTGCAAATTCTCAGCTGTGTTATCCACATTTTTAATCGTATGCTCAAGCCTATTTTGCACTGCACCAAGTAATGCTCGCTGTTGTGATATTTGCTCAATAGCCGCATCTATCATTTCTAACGATGCACTAGCCTCAGCTTTAGTCCCTACGTTTACTTCCTCTAATCCTAACGAAAATACTCCCATTGCATCTATCGTTACATTGATTTTCTGATCTTGATTTGCTCCAACTTGAAACTCAAACGTTCTAGAACCTGATATTGATGTATCATAGCTTTGCTCACTCATCGCTGCTAATGCTGTTTTCATTTCATTTAATGATTCTATTGTAGTTGTAAATGCATCAGTGTCAAAAGTGGAGGTGGTTGCAAGGCCTATTTCGGTAGATATAGAACTTTCCACAGAAGCCCAGCTGGCATAGTTTAGCATATTAGCTAGTTGATCTAACTCCAGTTCGTAATAAGCAGTGCCATCGTCATTAGTTGCATTAGTATCACTTAAATTCTGTAACGCCGCTTTAAGATCTACCAATTCACTAGCACCAAACAATGAACCCATAGTTGTATCCCATGCAGCTATATGAGCATCCATATCAGCATACATAGCAGCTTCGGTTTGCGCTATTAGCGCATTTAAATCGGTTTTAGACATTGCAGCATATTCGGCGTTAATGTTAGAAGTGCCAACAGTGTTGTTAGTGTAAGTAACAGAGCCATCTCCATATAATAGTAGTTGCTCATTAAATTCAGTTTTTGCAGCAATTCCATCAATCTCTTGAAGCAACTGATTAACTTCAAGATTAAGTTTATCGCGGTCAGAATCAGTATAAGTATCATTCATAGACTGAATAGAAAGCTCTCTCATACGCGCCAGCATTTCTTGCGTCTCACCAAGCGCGCCCTCAGCCGTTTGAATTAGCGAAATACCATCTTGAGCATTACGGCTTGCCTGATTTAACCCATTAATCTGATTACGCATCTTTTCAGAAATAGCAAGTCCAGCCGCGTCATCACCTGCTCTATTAATACGCATACCAGAAGACAGTTTTTCCATAGAACCAGCTTGGGCTTTATTATTAATACCTAATTGCCTATTAGCATTATCAGCCATTAAATTATTATAAATTATCATATTAAATCCTCCTTGAAATTTAGCATCTGACATCCTTGTCAGAATAATATTAGCAAGAAGACAGCAGTAGCCCTCTTCTCCATATATATTATATCGTTATATTACAGTATAAATTAATACTAAATACAAATATTTTTTATTTTTGTCCTCGTGCTATTTCCATTACCTTATAATACATTCCGCCGTTCTCGGCTATAATATTATTATACCTAACTAAGCAGAATAATTGTGGATTTAATCCATCAACAATAAAAAAATAAGCAAACTACTACAAATCGATAAAAAAAAGTGCAAGTAATATAAATTAATAACATCAAAGATTAAAAATTAACAGCAGTTTAGTAATTAATAGTAGACACTTCTTTAGAAGTTATGTATAATACACTATAGAAGGGGGAGAAAAATGAAACAGCATTTGCAAGATTTTATTCACTATCTTAAAGTTGACAAAATGTCAGCAAATAACACAATTCAATCATACGAACGGGATTTAAACTGCTTTATTAGGTACGCTAACAGTATTGAGGTAAAAGATATTGCCAACGTAGACACTGACATAATTAAGTCTTATCTTCTATATCTCGAGGAAAACGATAAATCGGTTGCCACTGTGACTAGAAATTTGGCTTCTATCAAATCTTTTTTTAGATATCTATTTACGACAGACAAAATTGAAACTAATGCGTCGGCTGAAATATCTTTAAAAAAAGTTGAGAGAAAAACTCCTAGAGTGTTAACGGAAGATGAAATCCGTTTATTACTTCTGCAACCTGACCTAGATACTAACAAAGGTATTAGGGATAAAGCTATGATTGAACTGCTGTACGCCACCGGCATAAGAGTGTCGGAACTTATAACGTTAAACATTTGTGACGTTAATTTAAAACAAGGATTTATTGTATGCCGCGAGAACTCAAAGGAAAGACGTATTCCTATAGGACCTAGTGCAATCGACGCAATAGAGCTCTACATAAAGAATACGAGGACTGACTTGTTAGTTGATGCTTCAGAAGGTGTATTATTTTTAAACTTTAATGGTAAAGGTTTAACACGTCAGGGATTTTGGAAAATTCTCAAAAAATATGTAGACAAAGCAGGTATTGATGGTGATGTTACGCCGCATACTTTAAGACATTCTTTTGCAAACCATTTATTAAAACATGGTGCAAGCCTAAAATCCGTGCAGCAAATGCTTGGCCATGTAGATATTAATACCACTCAGCTATATTTAGAAATCGATAGATAACCAAACACAAGCCCTAACGTACTCAGTATGTTAGGGCAATTACTATTTTTGGCAATGTGCACAGCCTTGTAGATAATTTAATTACTATGGTACCATGTTGTTGTTGAATTATTATATCAACAGAATTTATCATATTTATCATAATGAGAGGCGGGAGATTTATGAAAAAAGTAATTTGGATTGTTCTTGATAGCGTTGGTATTGGGGCGTTGCCAGATGCGGCTGATTATGGTGATGGCGATGTGGATACGCTAGGCAATGTTTACTCAGCTAATCATGGCTTAAGGTTGCCCACTTTGCGCAAACTAGGCCTTTTTAATATTGACGGTGTTAGTGTTGATGAAAAGTTTGATAATCCAATTGGTAGTTATGGTAGATTAAATGAATTGTCTAAGGGAAAAGATACAACTACTGGCCACTGGGAGATGGTGGGAATTCACACTGAAGTTCCGTTCCCCACTTATCCTTATGGATTTCCAGAAGAAATTATTCGAGAGTTTGAGGCGCGCACTGGCCACTGTGTAATAGGTAACATTCCTGCTTCTGGTACTCAGATTATTGAGGAGCTTGGCGAGCAGCATATGTGTACTAAAAATTTAATTGTTTACACTTCAGCAGATAGCGTGTTGCAAATTGCAGCTCATGAAAAAATTATACCTATTGATGACCTATATAAATACTGCGAGATTGCGCGTGAGATTATGCGCGGAGAACATGAGGTTTCTAGAGTTATTGCTAGACCGTTTGAAGGCGATGTAGGTAAATTCACTAGAACTGCTAACCGCCATGATTATGCAGTTGCTCCAACAGAAGAGAATTTGCTATGCTATGCCAAAAACGCCGATATTCCTGTTATTGGTATAGGCAAAATTGAAGACATTTTTGCTGGCAGTGGTATTAGTGCTGCTGTTCATACTAAAGGCAATGATGAAGGGATGGACCTTACTATTAAATATACGAAAGAACTTGATAGCGGTATTATATTTACTAATTTAGTGGATTTTGATATGAAATGGGGACATCGCAATGACCCTATAGGTTATGGCAGAGGGCTTGAAGTGGTGGATGGTCAAATCGGTAAGTTGCTTGAAGTTATGGATAAGGATGATATTTTATTTATAACTGCTGACCATGGTTGCGACCCAACTGCACAAGGCACTGACCATACGCGCGAATATGTACCGCTATTAATCTACAGCCCTGCTTTTACCGGCGGAGTTAATCTAGGTACTAGAAATTCTTTTGCAGACATAGGACAAACCGTATCAGAAATTTTTGGGCTTAGAAAATTAGCTATTGGCAAAAGCTTTTTAAATGAACTAAACTAGCTATAACAATAGCTTTTTCATCTAAGAATTAACAAAAAACTAGCTATTATCAACCAATTTTTAATTGAATTTACCTAATCATAAGGCTGCAACTTTTGTTGCAGTCTGTTTAAATTTCCCTACTTTAGGCAATACTCAAATAATCCCCGTTGAAAAGACGTGTATTGTCATGTTATTATCATATAAGATAGGAGGTATAACTATGGCGACGTTGAGGCTAATCATTACTATAATATTTGTCATTGCTGCACTAGCTATAATAATCATTGTGCTTATGCAAGAAGGTAAGGGTTCTGGATTAAGCGGAATGACTGGGGAAAATTCAGATACGTTCTGGGCACAAAATAAAAAGAACTCACTCGAAGGCCGGTTTGAATTGTTCACTAAGTTAATAGCTGCAGTTTTTATAATTTCGGCTGCCTTGTTGGGTATGATTTAATTTGTATAAAGAGATTGTAGTCCTACAGTCTCTTTTTTTGTATATAACATATACTATAGTAGAGGTGATGATTTTGAATAATAAACGCAAAGAAACAATAATGAAGTTAGTCTCTGACCCAATGTATACTCCTATGCGTATAAAAGAGTTAGCTACAGTACTACAAGTTCCAGCTAATGAGCGTTTGACCCTTGAGCAGCTGCTTAAGGAGCTTATTGATGAAGGAAAGCTAATGTGTACTAAACGTGGTAAATATAAAGCCTTATCTAGCGCTGATATGGTAGTCGGCATTTTTAGCGGCCACTCTAAAGGCTTTGGCTTTGTTACTGCTGAAGATGGAGCGCAAGATATTTTTATCCCAGCCGACAGCGTTAACGGTGCTTTACACAAAGATAAAGTGCTATGTAAACTAATTAAAAAGGCGCGCCCTGATAAACGGTGTGAAGGTAAAATTATAGACATTTTAGAGCGAGGCGCTACAACAATAGTTGGCACGTATGAGGAAAGTAAGCAATTTGGATTTGTAGTTCCAGACGAAAAGAAAATTGGTCATGATATATATATTCCTAAAAAAATGAAATTTGGTGCTGTTAGTGGCCATAAAGTTTTAGTGGAGCTTACTGAATGGAAAGATAAAACTAAAAATCCTGAAGGTAAAGTAGTTGCTATACTCGGTCACATTAATGACCCAGGAGTTGATATACTATCAATTTGCTATCAACTTGAACTGCCGATGGAGTTTCCAAAACAAGTTATTGCTGAAGTGGCGGCTGTAGATGATACAGTGGCTGATAAAGATAAAAGAGGCCGAATGGACTTACGAGATATTGTAATGGTTACAATTGATGGCGAGGATGCTAAAGACTTAGATGATGCGGTGTCTTTAGAAATATTACCAGATGGTAACTATCGCCTAGGAGTTCACATCGCCGATGTAACTCATTATGTAAAAGAAAAAAGTCCGCTTGACTTAGAAGCTTATGAGCGAGGCACAAGTGTTTATTTAGCGGATAGAGTTATTCCTATGTTACCTCACAAACTAAGTAATGGGCTATGCTCATTAAATGCAGGCGTTGACAGACTTGCGCTTAGTTGCATTATGGACATTGATACAAGTGGTAATGTTTATAATCACAAAATTGTGGAGTCAGTTATCCTTATCGAGGAGCGCATGTCTTACACTAACGTTAAAAAAATTCTTGAAGATAAAGATGAAGAGCTTATGGAGCGTTATAAACAATTAGTTCCTATGTTTTTAGATATGGAGAAATTAGCAGCGATACTGCGAGGCAAAAGACAACGCCGTGGCGCAATTGACTTTGATTTCCCTGAAACTAAAGTTATTCTAGATGCACAAGGCCATCCAGTGGAACTAAAACCATATGATAGAAACGTAGCTACTAAACTAATCGAAGAATTTATGCTAATATGCAACGAAACAGTGGCTCAAGACTACTTTTGGCAAGAGAAGCCATTTGTATATCGTACACATGAAAACCCCGATCCAGAAAGAATAATGTCCTTACTAGATGTGCTAACAAGCTTTGGTCACACATTAAAAACGGGCCAAAAAGTGCATCCTAAAGAATTGCAAAAACTGCTAGAGACAATAAAAGACACACCAGAAGAGAGCATAATAAGCCAGTTAATGCTCCGCTCTATGAAACAAGCGCGTTACAGTGAAGAATGTATAGGACATTTTGGTTTAAGTGCCAAATATTATTGTCATTTTACTTCTCCAATTCGTCGTTACCCAGACCTTCAAATTCACCGTATAATAAAAATGAACTTAAAAGGCAAGTTAGTTGGAAAAAAAGAAGCTGAATTATTTGAAAGATTACCTCAGATTGCAAAACAGTGTTCCTTAAGAGAGCGCAGAGCAGAAGAAGCAGAGAGAGAAACTATTAAGCTAAAGAAAATTGAATATATGGAAGATAAGCTAGGCCAAGAGTTTGAAGGAGTAATAAATGGCGTAACTTCATGGGGAATATATGTAGAATTGCCAAACACAGTCGAAGGACTAGTACATGTAACATCGTTGACTGATGACTACTACGTATATGAAGAAGATAAATTTAGATTTGTGGGCGAGAGGTATGGGAAAGTGTATCAGCTAGGCGATGTAGTTAAAGTTAGAATGACAGCCTTAAGCAAAGCAAACCGTACAATCGATTTTACAATAATAGCAGGCGATAAACTATAGGATATTACGATATCCTATTTTTTTACGCGCATAATGGACAAGCTCTAATACATATATATTAGAAATTTAGGAGGTCCGACGGAAACGTCTGTGACTGACTTTAGCTAAAAGGTTAAGACGGAAATATGTTAAATTAACAAGACCGAAGTTTATTATAGGTGGTGAATAAATGACGCTATCAAACTGGAAATTTCTCGTTAAAGAAATGGGAATACTAGTGTGGGGCTTGTACGAGCTAATACTAATCATAACAGCATTTAAAGCGGTTAGAAAATATGGATTTACAGAGATATGGAAAAAGTAGGGGCTATTGAAAAATAGCCCCTTTAGTTTACTACATTGTTTATTTGTAGTCTAATGTCAGAGTTTACTGTAATCACTACATTGTTTATTTGTAGTCTAATGTCAAGCTCTACTAATATAATAGTACAAAACAATCAAAAAGTCTAGTAGTTTATTTTAATACTTAGTAATTATTGGCTGAATTTGTTTAAATTCCAGTGCAGCCTCAAGAGTGGCAGGCACTAAGCTTAAGTCTGAAATAAGAGAAAAAGGCTTATTAATATGGTCATCTTGAGCAAAAGGTACAAAAAACACACTTTGATTAGTAATAAGAGTGCCAATATTTTGCAAATTAATACCTAAACCATCATTAGTAGAAATAGCTATAATAACAGGCTTAGCATTTCTAAGCAAAGATTTAGCTGAAAGAGTTACAGCAGTGTCGGTAAGCCCGTGAGCTAATTTTGATAGAGTGTTGCCAGTGCAAGGAGCGATTAAAATAGCATCAATGATACCACGTGGGCCTAAAGGCTCTGCTCCAGGAATAGTGTGAATAATAGATTTACCAGTAATAGTCTCAATCTTAGCGATAAAATCCTCGCTTTTACCAAATCTAGTAGAAATTTCGTAAGCATTATTGGACATAATAGGATAAACATCAATCCCAAGGTCCACAACTAAATGTTCAATCATCTTAACCGCAGCTGCAAACGTACAAAACGAACCGCAAAGTGCAACGCCTAACTTAAGGTCTTTCATAATCTTTCCCCCCGCTTATGCATAATAATTTCAAGTCCTTGATACAAGATTTTCGCGGCAGTTTTTGGAGCTACTTTACCAGGTAAGCTTGGTGCTGGTATACAGTGCATTCCGCGAGTTGCACAGTAATTTAAGTCAATCCCTCCTGGTGGTGAGGCAAGCTCAATGTATACACTATCTAATGAACATACATCGATATGCTTAGCATCTAGTATCGGAACTGGTATAGTGTTAAATATAAAATCAAATTTCCACAAATGCTTTTTTAAATCCTCTAATGGTACTGGAATATAATCATATGCTTCTATAAATGCTAAATCTTTTGTCGAGCGCGCTTCTACATATACGTTAGCTCCAAGTCCTTTTAACCTGTGCGCTAAAATTTTTCCACATCGGCCAAATCCTAGCACTACACATTTGCTGTCGTTTATTGTTACTTCACTATTTTGCATAGCATACTGTATCGCGCCTTCAGCAGTCGGTATTGCGTTCGCTATCGCTTTGTAAAGTCGTCTTAACAAGGGTGCTCTCACCATTGTAAACGCCAGAAATAACTGCTGAATCTCTATAATACAACTCAATAACCATTCGCGTTCCATCCCATACCATTTGCTTTACAACGTTTTTAACAAGTGTTCGTTGCATATCTATATCATTTAAGGTTACTAAATTTTTTAATTCAACCAAAGCTTTCTGAACTAAAGAAATGGCGAGTTCATCTGCTTCAGTATTTTTATTAACAATTTCTGCTTCTGTTAATTTCTGCCTAACAGCAGTTGCTTCCTTGTTTAATTTATCTATCTGTGCTATTATAAGGTTGCTAATTTCTGTTTGAGTAATATTTAATGTACTGAGTTGCTGGAGTAAATTTTCTATAGCAGTTTCTTTTTCTTCTACTTCGGATTTTAACAATTGGAGTTCATTGTTATTAGTCTCCACAGCTTGAGTCGCTAACTGTTTTTTAGAGCATAATATTTGCATCTGCTCTGATGACTCATCTGCTAAGGAGACTAAATAATTCAAAACATCACTATCAATATCTTTTCCTTGTACATTTTTTTGATTACATAATTGGCGATTAGTAACTTCTTTCGTACTGCAAATATAAACAAATGCTTGAGTCCCATCTTTTAAAATTTTACCTTTTTTCAATCTCATAGTAGATTGGCAATGCGCGCATTTAATCAGGCCACCTAATATACCACACTTAGATTTTGCCCTAACTTTATAGCAATTTTGGGTAGCACTGGCCTTGCGAATCGATTGTGTTAGTACCCACTCAGCGCCTAGAATTACACCATCATGTTTGCCAACTGCTATAATCCAATCTGATATATCATTTTTTGGCTGATAACCACCTGAACCTGATGCACTACGAGTTCTGTTATATGCCATCAAACCATGTTTACCATCAAAAGCAGTTTTAGCACTAGCTATATCACAGTTATTAGATTGTAGATAATCATACATAGCGCTATCTGCAATTGCATATACTGGATTCTCTAAAACTGATAAAACTGTTGATGGCAAAAAATTGCAACTACGTTTAGTCTTAATATGATTTAATCGCAAAAATGTTTCTACCGCATGCAAACTTTTTAATTCTAGGTATTTACTAAATATAAGCTTTACAGTTTCCAATTCAGACTGGACAGGGGTTAATTTATACATTTTTTTAAGGGTGAAATTTTCATCATAATATTCTATTTTTTCCGACTCAAAACCAAGCGGTGTTGTTCCACCCAACCATCTGCCGCTTCTAGCTAACTTATGCATATTGTCCTTTATCCGTTCTGCAATAGTGTCACGTTCCCATTGTGCAAACGATGCTATCATATTTAACATCATTCGCCCAGCTGGCGTAGATGTGTCACAATGTTCTTTAACGGATATAAATTCGATATTTTTGTTCGCTAGCGTCGACTGAATATTTATAAAATCTTGTAAACTGCGGCTTACCCTATCAAACTTATAACATATTAACATTTCAAATTTATTGCATTGAATATCTTTTAAAAATTGCTGAAACTGTGGCCGTACGGTATTACTACCACTGTATCCATCATCCACATAAATTTTAAACTCAGGGTTTTGTATCATTGTAAACTTATCAATATACTCTTTGCAGATATCCACTTGCATTGTTATGGATTCACCTTGTTCGCTTAGCTTTGATTTGCGAGCATATATTGCTATTTTCATTATTATACCTCCTATGAATTATTGGTTATACTATCTTATGATTATTATAGCCAAACTTTACCAATTCTTATAGGCCTAAAAAAAGCTGTAAGTATTAATTACAGCACAGATAAGATGTTACAGCATTGTGTATATCAATATTTAGTTGGGTATAACTGTTAGCTATAAGGCCATTAAGCTCAATTAGTAGTTCTTGGTGAATATCCGTAGCTTTATAAACTCCCTCAGGCAATGTTCTGTCTATTAACTCTTTTATATCAATCATATATCCACCTCATCATTTTTGGTACTATTACATAAAATTTTTATTAAGTTAGTAGTGAAATAATTATAAAATATATAAAAAGCTATCATTAGATTATCTAGTGATAGCTTTTTATAATGTTGCTTAAATTATTGCAATTGTATTAGTAGCTGAGTCATAGTTAACAGTTTGCCCAAGAGTCTCACAGATTATTCTTACAGGCAACATAGTTTTTCCATCAATTAGTTGTGGAGCAAAATCTAATAATTTATGCTCATTGTTAACGCGTGCAGCTTGGCTATCAAGTGTCATAATTATTGTTACATCAGCAGATTTACATGTAATAGACTTCGTAGTGGCATCCCATTCTATATCTAATCCTAGCGCAGTCGCTAATGGTCTTAGCTCGACAAACGTTGTCCCATCAATTACCACGCCATTAACTGTTGACGTTATGCCGTTTATATTTAAATTGGTTGATTTATATGTAGGAGCCTGAGTATCTGTATTAAGATGCGTATGCGCTGATAAATCTGGAAATTCTGTTACTGGAGCTACTACTGGTTCTGGAGTATCATACGGACATATCCCATTTTCATGTAAGTGAGCAGGATGTCCATAACAATGATAATGATAAGAACCTAATCCACTTACGTTATTATTATCTTTATGTCCACTATTCGCATCAGTGCGTCCTACATGTGCAAATGTTGTTGCGGGTATTGTTAGTGCTATAGCTAGCGCTAATGTTTTTTTTGAAATCTTCATTATATTTTCCCCCATTTTTTTATGTATTGTATTTTAAAAATTTTTGAGTACCTTGATTGCGCTACCTCAGATTCTTTATTAAGTATAGTAAAGGCGATACCGATAGCGAACCCAATACCGAACCCAATACCGAACGCAATACCGAATGCCATTGCCTTTACTATAATATATATCGATGTCTTAACTATAAGACTTGATAGTTTCTATATTTATGCCATTTTTTTTCTTAATTTACTTATTTTAGGTGAAAGGAGCACAGAAATCAGCTAACTACTAATGCTACTAATGTTTGCGCTCTCCCCCTAGCTTGGTATTTTAATTTTTTTTATTATAAGATTATATAGTTACCAAAAAACTTAAACTAATAAAAATATAAATTATCTTGATTTATCTATATTATAAAGATAATTGACTAGGTCAATAATTACTTTTTGTGCTGGCTTAGATAGACTTCTAGTTTTAGCCATTAAGTGTTTGTAATCTATATCGGGCATCGACAGTAATTGGTTGTAATCTATATCGGATATCGGTGGGATATTACTAGCTAGTAATCCATCCATAGGGGTACTTAATAATGCCTCCATAGGAACATTTAAACAGTTTGCAATTTTTTGCAAACTGTTTGCTGATGGTTCACTTTTGCCTGACATATATTTTGATATTATCGCGCCAGTTAAATCTGTGCGACTCGCAAGTTGTTTTTGAGTTAGATTGTTTTCTTTAAGCAATCTATTTAAATTGCGACTGAAGTTAGACATTTAATCTCTCCTTTTTTAATTTTTATTAAATATCCTTGACAATAAACTATATTTGTATATAATTAATTTAAGTTAATACAATATATTTTATAGGATTATATCTTTAATGGAGTATTTCCATTTTTTGGGGTTTAATACCTTGAAATAATAAAAATTTGCAATAACAAAGTATTGTCTAACGAAAAATAAATTTAGAAGATTTTAGAACAGACGCAAAAAATACAAATGATATTGATGAATATGATGAAATACCATTTTAGAATAAATAAACCAAGGAATGAAATGTTATGTCTAGGACAACCCATGCGGGACATAACATGTAGTAAGATACAAGTAAAGGAAAGGAAATAATTTAGAATGGGACAATATGCAGGGTTAATAAGTCATAAATATACTGATGATGCAACAGCTATGACATTTGATGCAGGGTGGGAATATACAAAGCAACTGATGTCAAACTCCAGAGCCGCGGAGTTAAAGATAAAGTATTTATCTAAGATGACATCAGAACAACAAAATGATTTTTTACAATTAGCAGCAGATGCTGGGCTAATTGTAGATTAACAACTTTACTGCGTCAGTTACAATTCCAGCTGACGCAATTTGGATTAATTAAAATCCTACCCTCATATTACCAGAGTATATTTTAATTGCTTCAATTATATGAAGTTTCAGAAATATTGTCAAGTAAATTTCCAAAAACAACAATAAATTTATAATTAAGAAGGGGTAAGAAATGAACGGATTTATAAAAATACACAAAAAGATGATATATAGTTGGTTATGGGACACGCCTTGCGATGTACAGCGATGGCTGTATTTGGTGTCCAAAGCAAACTGGACACCACGAGAAATAAAATTATCGGGTAAGATTAAAACAATCCCCCGAGGGACCTTTCATACGTCGTTGGTAAAACTAGCACAGACATGGAAGATAAATGAACGGACAGTAACAAAATTTCTGAAATTATTATCATCCGCGGACATGATAAAGACTGAAATGTCATCCTGTGGCACAACGATAACTATTACAAACTATAACAGCTATCAAAGTGAGGATAGTGTAGGATGGGTAAAACTCGATAGGGATATAATAGAAGACAGTTTTAGTAAACATACTAATCTGTTCTATAACTATGTGTGTAAATTATTTTCTAAAATTTCAGTGCCTAAAATGGAGCATAATGTACACAGTGATATGCAGAGCGATATACAGAGCGATATACAGAGCGATATACAGAGCGATGTACAGAGCGGTATGCAGAGCGGTGTACACCGCGGTAGGTCCACAACTAAGATAAAAAAGATAGATAAGATATCCCAAGATAATATAAAAAGTAAAGATAATAAAAATATAGTAAAGACAAACAAACTAACAAACATGTTGAAAAAACAATTCGTTGTTAATAAAAAGCATACTAACGTAAATAACGATAATACTCTTACTGAGGACACTTATACTAATATAAGTAATATATTAAAATTTGAATTAGATATAAAAAAACCATCTAGAGCTATGATTACTAACTTAGTAGACTTTGATACAGAATTAATAAGCAAAGCCTGTGATGTAACTATGCTTAATCCTAATGTTAATAACACTTATAGTTATATGTTAGGAGTACTAGCTAACTGGAAACAACATGGTGTATCTACTACTGATGCTATTGAGCACTATAATAATTCATATGACCAACAGAAGCAAAAAGTTAAAGCAGTTAATAAAATAATATCAAAGACACAGCCTTTCTATGCGATGTCAAGTCATAACTTAGATTATGATGAAATTGATAAACTAGAAATGGCTTATCATAATAAGATACGCCAACAAGTTCTTGGCGAAATTACTGAAACTGCTACTAATTTAGATGATATTAATAACGAATTAGCTAAAGCTATTGATACTGATGCTAGTGATGCTGTTATAGAAGCATTAGCTTATAAAAAAATAGAAGCATTAGATGCAAAAAAAATAGAAGAGCACAATACTTTTGATTTTAACGACTGGTACAATAAGATTTATGATGACTTATTACTAGTCTATGAAGGGTACGAAAGTCATTTAAAGAATACTGACACGTGGGATGAATCCGCAGAAGAGAATCTATACGCTAAATTTTGTGATAAAGTCAATCAATTAAGAGCAACAAGGGATAGTAGAGATATTGCACTAGTAGAAGCTTTAGCAGTATCAGACTTTTACGATTTAAGCGCAAAATGTTAATTACTAAAATTTTGGCTGTAAATTTACCAAATCGCTAGTTGTAACTTCCACTTGTATATATGTATATTTACTGATATAATATATATATCGGAAATGAGCGGACCATAGTGGCAAGGGGAGGCGACTATATGAAACAAGAGTTAAAAAAATATAGGAAAACGATAGAAGTATTAGAAAGCAAAAAAAAATTACTTGTAGAACTATCATCAGCAGTTACAACTAATATTATAAATTGTAACGAGCAACAATTAGTTGCTCAAATAGTAGAGCTGCAGAATTGGGTAGCTCAAATGGATATGCTAATAAATTGTTTAGCGCCAGCATACAGTGTAATTTTAAAATATAAATATGTAGATGGTCATACTTGGGACTATATTGCTCAAGTAACCAATCAATCTGTATCTAACTGTATCAGATTAGAACAGCACGCAATTAATAGTATTTTAGACGTGTTATCAGTGGATACAATCGCTAGTTAATATAAAAATATTATATGAGCAGCACCCTTTTGCACTACTCATATATAAAAGTTAAATTACTGTAACTGTAGGTAAGTTATTCTCATAAGAAATTTTGATTTTATCGTCTGCTAAGTCTTTCAGGCGGATGTAAGTAACGCCGGACAAAATTTGTCCGCTTACTGATTTAACATTACCGTTTACATCTATTTGTATAATGTTCTCAGGGGATGTAGTAATGTTATTGTTATTTAAATTAAACTCACTTTTCAAGACATCTATTACAGATGAAATTATTTTAAATTTATAATCTGGGGTTAGGATTTTGTTGAGTTCAGCTAAGTTGTCAATAAATCCTACCTCAATTAAAATGGCTTGCATATTTGAGCATCGTAGCACATGTAAGTCTTGGCGCTGTTTTGCACCGCGATTAGTTGCCCCCGTCGCATCGCAAATTGCGTTACAGATGAGTTGTGATAGAGTCGCATCTGTGTAATATAATACTTCGACTCCGTCTGCTTTGCCTTTGTAGGCCTCGCCAGCTGCGTTTACATGTATGCTTATATACAAGTCTGCGCCTAAGGCGTTTGCTCGATTTGTTCGTTCTTGTAGGGTAATTATGTCGTCTTCGCTATTGCGTGACATATATGTTGTTACGCCAAGCGCTTTTAGAGCGCTTTCTAATTCAATAGCATAATCTAATGCTATTGGTGATTCGTATTGTCCATCGGATGATACTGCACCGCGGTCCCAAGTGGAATTTCGGTGCCCTGCATCTATATATATCTTCATGTATGTGCTCCTTATATGTTGTTATGGGCGACTTACTAGTACGCCATTGATAAATACTGTGTATGCAAAACAATTTGATAAATTTGCACTTATAATGCCATTATAAACTCTACAATTATGTACTATGCCTGGGTCTTTGCCTTCAAGGTTGGCTTGGGAACAAATTGCTAATGCCCCGGTAAATTTGTTATATGCATCAGGTAATTGTAGTAATGTTAAATCAGCACTTTGAGTAAATGCATTACTAAGCGTTGCTATTTGACAATTAATGTATAGTGTGTTATTTGTCAAATAACAATTTTGCCAAGTTATATGATAGGGACTTGTTAATGTTACCTTATCTTGTGGATATATATCAATGCCACTTAAATTATCACTTAAGTTTTTGGCAGTTAGCACTTTATCATCATTGATATAAATATCATGTGTTGTAATAATACCTGCTTGTTTACTATGAGATAATGTTATTTCTGCCGCGACGCTACCTATTGTACCGTTTGGCAACACAAAAGTACTGTCTTGCATGTTGTTTAATGTTAACTCAAAACTATTAGTAATTTCAATTTGTAAATTTACTCTGGATTGCTCGTTCGCATTACTGTTCCAGAGAATTTCCACGTAAGAACTATCATATATCCCCCCCTCTATGATGCGGATGGCTTGGATGGGGATTGCACTAGTATAGGTACTACAATTTAGCACAGTTATTTTGTTGCTACTATTAGTACCATGCACAGAGCTAACCAAAAATGACAATGTTTGATGACGACTAGGCGTACGTTCGTATATTGTAATGGTACCTAGCATGCACTGATTACCTGTTGCTATGCGGTACCATCCAGGCTCTAAATAATCCGTAAATTTTAAATATTGTCTATTAGCCTTATGCTCAATATCTATATTACCCATACTATCTTGTATTAGTTGCTCAACAGCTGTAAATTTATTAGACAATTTGTTAGCTGACCAAGTTGCATTTAAATTATTAGTAGCACTATCATCAAGTAGAGTATGCCAAATAGCGCCACCATCATTATATGTTAACAATTGACCTGATTTGCCGCCATCTGGTATGTGTTTCGTAGCTGTTGCTGCATGCGTCGCATTTAGCTGTATTGCATTATCCAACACAGCTGTATTATAATTTTGTTCATCGATATTGTATACATCATCTCCGCCTGGCATATACAAGTTTAAATAATCCGTTCTGGTCATAGCTTTTTTCTCCTGACTTTGTTATGTTCTAAACACTACTCGATTATTTTGGATAAATCGATGTGAAAACTGCTGTAAATCATTATGTGTACGAGAGCGCAAATCATTATGCATAGTTTGCACAATCGTATAATCAATACCTAAGTGGGCGGGCTTTACCCCATCAACTACCGTCATAATAGACGCTATTAAAGACTCTACATTATCAGATGAGTCAAGTTTAACCTCTATCCAATAGTCATTAAAGTGTTCAACAATTTCCGGATTACAACAATAATCCTCGATGATTTGTTTAATTAATGCTACTGTACTAATACCTTGTCCTTTAAGTCGTGTTAGTATCTGTGCCCTACGTAAGTCATAACTTTGGTTTACGTTGGTAGCTAGGCCAACATATTGTTCCCAATTGGTTAAACTCCAAGTTGCTGTGCTAATAAATATTTGCTGAAGCAAATCTTCAATGGCATCAGATAATAAATCTTTTGGTGAATTAATAGCATCTTGAATATCGTAAACTTGGTCGCTATCTTGGTAATTTGCAGGTAAATAATCAATTAACTTCATAACACACCTAATTCGATTAAATTTATAATACCAGGCACCTGAATATCTTTGTCCCCAATAGTCAAATTGACATTTGAGTCATTTAGTTTAAAATATTGTACTTGGTCTACTCCGTTGCAATCATACAACAAAGATACACATCGGTAAATATCAATTACATTGGTGCGAAAAACACAATCTTTAATATATTGCTCGAATCGTTCGGCGAATTCTGCTTGCACTGCTGATAAATTAGAATTTGGACTAATTGTTAATGCACAATCTACATTAATAAAAACCTCGTTTGGTGCGGCCACTGAGACACTAGCACCAATAGGTCGTGTGCCTTCAATGTAGTTATAAACTGTATCTAATACATCTTGGTCAAGTGCTCGTTTATCAGACGATATTGGCATAACTAATACAGTGCCGTTGCCATTGTGCAAAGGATATACTCTAGCATCCGCTACTCCGTCTACTGCCATTGCCCATAGTCTATAGTGTGCTGCATTACCTGATGTAGCGGGCGAACGCAGTTGTAGTAACACTCTGTCTCTTAGTGAATCATCGGACTCTATTCCAGTGCCGCCTAATGTAACAACTTTATTAGTTACAGATGTCACACCATTGATGGTTATTGGCAGTATACACAGCATTCCGGGCAATACATTATATTCATTTCCGATTGCTTTAGCAATGACAGGTACTGTTACTGTACCTGTTTCATCAATTGCCGCATCTTCTGTTGTCTCAAATAAAGTTGACGTGATAGTACTTACCAAACTCCCTCGCAAAATAGCTGTACCGCCTTTACCAGCAAAAGTAACATAACCGCTTGCATAGGTACCACTTTTGCGCTCAATACCATATTCCTTCGCTCTCATTTCAAGATAATTTTTTTCGGTAGTATCTAAAAACATTAACTGTATGGATTTCATAATATTTTGATATGCATCTGCTAGTTCTAACGATATTGGACTTACCATGTCATTAGTAAATGACCCTTCTCTCGTATCGATTGTATTAATCTTACTCAAAATTTGATGTTTAATTGATTCATAATTCATCTCACTATACACTCAAATTCACCCCCTCTAAACTAGTTGTCCCATACACTGTAACTAAATTACAATTTATTTCAAGCAGCCCTTTGTTAAAATCCATTGTGACATTTGTAATGGATTTAATATAAGGGTTTATCATTAAGCATTCTTTTACGTATCTTTCGCATTCTGCTTGCACATAAATTTTACTATAATTTTGTCCAATTAAGCTCTCAATTTCACTACCATAGTTATCACTGTAAATACGCCAGCGATACCTGTTTGTAAGCAAACTTTTGTAGCACCATGTCTGTATAGCATCGTTACCGTAGAGCATTACAATATCACCATTTGTAATAAGTGGTATGTTTTTAGATACGTCCCATGCTACTTCTTTGTAAATCGGTAATTCATTGCCTTGTCCAGTACTTATATCGCCAAAAAACGGAAACAAACTCATATCACACCACCTTACATACCATTACAAATCGTTGTTTATCATTACTCATGAGCATTAGTACATCATCATCTACAGCATGACTATCTACTAACTTTTCATTTATAAGTATTTCGTTTTGTTTTAATACAATCCCCGCTACTTCTACTACGATGGGATTTGCTCCAATAATTTTACCAATAAAAAAAGTAGTCGGGTTGTTAAGTTCTGCTTGTGTACGTATGATTTTTGCAAGAGTTATAAATGGATTATCTGCATTAGTCATCAGCTGTTTCCTCGCTTCCAGCAGTTTTATCATCAGCTATATTGTGGTAATTAAGTACAAGCTTATTTGTATAGGTCCCGTTTCTAAATGTGTGATAATCTTCATCTATATAAAAAATGCCATTCAGCCCAGTATAATCTTCTTTAACTGTAATTTTTTTCCCAGTGACATAACTAATATCTCCAACATTTTCTACAGTAATTTTATGTGTAATACCTTGCAATAGTGACTTAGCAAGAGTTTCGTAGTCTTCATCATCTTTATATTTTAAGTACTCACTTAAGGAACCAAAGTGATTATACTCAAAATCATTTATTATTGTTGTTACTAGATTATCGTTAGCATTGTATACATTAACAGCATTAATCATACCATCTAGACTTTCAGATGCTTCAGCAGTATATAAATTTACTCCGCCGGATAAAGGCGCTCTGACTTCTGTTGAACCTTTTTTTATAACATTTAATTGATTATTAGTAAATATTATCATAAATTTGTCTGCTGTAGAGCTTAAATTATAGCTACTGATTATAATATCAGCTAAATTTTGATTAATAAAAATGCGGCTTATTGGGTTGCCTGTTGTGATTAAATTACCAATATTTATACCAAAATCGCTACAAATTTTAGTAGTAATAACATCAGGAGTTAAGTCCTTAAATTTATAACTTACAAAATTTTTCGTAAGATATATGCCAAAATCAGTACAATATACATTAATCTTAGCAGTATTAGTAACTTTTGTCCTGTCCCATACTACGCCGTAAAAAATTATTTCTCCATCCACTATTACTTTTATATGCTCTCCTAAATTTACGGCAATTACAAATGTTGATAAATCCTCTATATGTTTTATGATATAAAAGTCAAGTCGTCTGGTACAGCATCTATAATCACCAGATATTGTAAGTCCTCCTATAATAGATGTTATATCGACTTGATGGCCAGTGGAATCTATTTTAATTATTTGCATATTATGGTCTGGCATTATTTCCTCCTATTGTAGTTTCAGCAGTATTTACGTTAGGAGCATGCATTTTTACATATTCAGCTAGGGTTATTTGATATGTAATATCTCCGTTATCATGTTGGCTTTCACCCCATTTGATTGATTGTACTATCATCTGTGCATTTATTTTAGTGATATTTTCATCTGCGATAATTAATCTAACTATATCTTTATTATCAACATGTGCTTGTATTACTTTAACGTAATATAACGGATTAGCATATAATCTACTAGATGCAAAGTAATAATCTCGACAGGGGAATATGCCTGATATAACTATAGTCTTTAGTTTTTTGTACCCTATAACGTGGACGTTGCCTAATCCAACGGATTCTATAGTTTGTATATCCCTACTATCATCAATTTCATACGATGAGGGCGTTACTGGCAGTAATAATCCATTTATCCTAAATTCAAATTTCAAAAAACACCTCCAATTGCTTTTTTTAGTTCGGTCACTAATTTGTGAGATATATCAATTATATCCATATCACTAGTTATTGTATTATGTACAGTTAGATTAATAGTTGGATTAAGAGTTGTTTGTTGATGAAATGCATTAGATTTATTTGTATTACTATTATCATAGCTTACAACCGCATTAGTCGAACTGTTGTCATAGCTAGAAATATTATTTTGCTTCTGGGCGCGGTATTGTTGAGCCTCAATTGCGGTTAATACCATTTCATCCTGATGAAGCAATGCCGGCATATCATTATATGGCACTCGTTCAATCCCTGTGGCATAGCTACCCGTGTATTTTGACATTGCTGCTAGATGGTCTGCATGCTCTAATGTGTCAAGCGCAAAACTGTTTTGCTGATTATTAATTTTATTAGTAATGCTCCCATGGTCTTCTATTATTTTTGTTTGTACATCTACGGTAAATACATTATTGTCCATAGCTGATTGGATTGCACCAGACCAACCTTTAGTAAATTCGTCTGCCATTAATTCACCGTATTGGATATATTCGCCGCTTTCTAGTATTGCATTTTGTACATCGTTAATTAATGCTAAATCCGCTTCTAACATAATCCGATAACCTTCGCTATTTTTATAATTAGCTTCGGCTTTCGCTCGTGCTTCGGCCATAATTCGGCCCATCTCAGCTCCATTTTCTTCTTCCATGGCTTTTTGATAATCAATAGACTCCATAGCATCTTTTGTTGCACTTAATATTGACTGCTGATATTGGTTTTCCAGGTCGGCCTGATATTCGCCTATAACTCGATTTGCTTCGCTCATCATTTCTAGGTAACCGTCTTGTAATTGAGCAATCTCTGCTGTCATACCTTCTTTGCGCACTTCCGTATATCCTGCACCCATTGCCATGTCTAGTCTTTGGTAAGTATCTTCCAATGTTGATTCTAAGCCAGCATAAGTTTGGGATTGCTTTTCCATATTTCCTGCAAATTCTTCGCCCATCCGATTAATAATAATTTCACTAGCTTCTGCCCCTTCTATCATGCCCTTACTTATCATGTCATATACATCGCCAACTGACACCTCATAGGCATCTGCTAAATAGTTAATTGCCGGGATTGCACGCTCGGTTAACATGTTCATATATTCTAATGTCGTTTTATTAGTTACGTTCATTCGCCCAAGCGCTGTTACCACCCATTCTTGGCTACTTGAATCTATCCCAAGTGCACTGCTAGCATCACCAACTTTTTCTAATATGGGTAAAATATCATCTTGCTCATACCCAAAGCTCAACATGTTTTTCGATAATTTTAATAAGTTATCAGATGTATAAGGAGTGTATGCGGCAAAGTCTTGTATATCCGTTAATAGTCTACTTGCGTTATCATCACCACCTAGCATTGTACTAAAGCTTATCATGTTTTGTTCGCGGTCTGCTGCTAAGTTAATTCCCGTATCTAGAGATTGAGATTGAACTTCTTTGACGAGTGTGTAAATTTCGGACACTTCATTTCTGAATCTTTCATCGTCGCTTGCTAGTTGAGCGGTCAGTGCTTCTATCGACCCTGCAAGCCCCCCAACTGCTGCTCCAACAGCTGCCCCAATAGGTCCAGCTATTGCACCCATCGCAGCCCCTGTTAAAGTGTTACCTACAACAGCAGATATTTCAGTTCCAGTTTCAGCGCCATAAATAGCCGTAAAAGTATTGTTAGCAGCGTTTGTCAAACTATCTCCAACTAGACTACTAACATTAGATAATGCTGTAGCAGCTGATGTTACAAAATTATTAGGTGTGGTTTGATTATTATCATTGCTATTACTACTACTTGATACTACAGTTTTGTTACCGCTATCCGATTCCAATGTTTTTAGTGCGCGCCCTGCGTCGCTAGCATCTTGGCTAACTCGTCTAAGCTCCATGGCCATTTCGGCTATTTTGTCTACCTGATTTGCATAGGCTTCTATCGCTCCTTCTTCCTGGTTTTCGATTGCTTTTTCAAGTTCGGTGAGAGCTTTTTTTGCGTTTGAAATATCCATTTGGATTAAGAGCTTTTCCCCGAACGCGCGCTGTTGTTTTGCTCTATAGTCATCAACTGTATTACCAAGAGAGTTTACATTAGTTCGCATGTTGCGGATGGTATCGCTTAACTTGTCTTGAGCGCTAAATACTATACTAACGTCTTGCGCCACTTATAATCACAACCTCTCATCAAATTCGAGTCGATAGAATGCTTCAATTATTTTTAGTTCCGCCGGTGGCATTGCATAAATAGTGGACGGGCTTATGCCGTGCTTACTCCATGCATAATACATTAAGTTAGCAAGCACATTGCCGTCCATTACTAGTTTTTTATCTCACGCACCGCATCAACTGTAAAACCTGATATAACTTGTATCTCGTTATAAATTGCTTGTATTTCTCCAGCCAAAAATAATTTTTCGATTACATCGAGATTTTTATTTACTGCAAATTTCTCTCGGAATATCGGGTCGCTAAATTTTTTGTTATCTAATTTTGTTGCTTCTAAGACGGCGTATAATTTTTGCGTGTGATGGTCCTTGGCTACCTCCGATATATATTGTATTTGTGATTGCGATAAAGGCAAACAAGTTAATATAAAAGGTTGTCCAAATAATGCGGATAGTCTAGTAATTTCTATATCTTTGGACATGTTTTGCTCTAAAATGTCTGGGTCTGATTCTAATAATAAATTTATAATATTCATGATAGTTTCCTTTCTATCGATTATTGGGGGGTGATTACGTCTAATAAGTCCCAATCAGTAAATGTAAATGGTGATGTAATAGTTCCAATGGTATCTGCTGCCCAATCTGCTAATGTAATCGTTGAGAATTGTACATTTTTAAATACAATACGTTCTGCGCCCCAACTGTCTGGGTCTGCTAACTTTGACACTATAGTAAAGCTGGGTGTCTTACCTTGTTTGATAAAGTCGGATAATTTTAATGTCATCCTAGAATTTGTTTTAGTCATAGTCACAGACCCTTTACAACTCATCCCATTAACTTTTTGGGTTTTTGCAAATGTACCGCACATTTTAACATCAGCATATTCTAATGACACTTCTGCCTTTAAGGCTGTAGTTTCACGTACTATTTCGCCATCTAGGTACATTTCGCCGAAGGTTCCATTCATGGCTCTGCGTTCATCGTATGGCCTATCTAAAAATTTACTCATATTATTTCTCCTTATTAAATGTTAAAGATAACACTAATATCCTCAATCGCATCTAAGATTTTATAACTAGATTTAATAAAAACACTTCTTTTGGTATTAGATTCTTTTATTTCTTGCTCACTCATGTTATCAACATCGTAACCTGTGGTTTTTAAAAATGCTTTTTGCGATTCAATATCTATTTCTGTTACTATATCGCTATCTAATAATGTATCATTTCGGAGGCCCTCTAGGTATGATTGTATCGCAACTACCAAATTAATCTTATTATCATAAGTATTAGCGTACTTACCAACATATTGATTTTCACAGACATTTTTAATATCGTGATAGATTAAGTCCATAATATCAACAAATTTAGTAGATTTTAAATCCTCGGATTTAACTTCTCCAATTGTTGTAAGACTATTAATCGCTCGTGCAACTTTACAATTTTCGCCATCATTAAAGATTACAAATTGGCCATCATTTACCATATTATCTAAGATTGATTTTTTAAAGCGAGGCACATCTATAATTTCTGGCACAGTATAATACGTACAAGATACTTGTAGCGGAGTCCCCGCCAACAAACTGGCGATTCTAGAACAATATTCAGCAGTTGAATACGTTTTTGTTGTTGTAACAATGTTATCAGTTGTAAAATTAATAATACCCTCGTGGTCAGCTTTGCAGTTTGGTAACACCGCTTTAACTTTCATATTATCATTATCACGCATAGTTTTAATCATAGTAGCAGCAAGTGCTACATCTTCAGCTGTTATCGCTGGGTCAAATGCCACATAATCAAATTTACATGACTGCATCATCTCAAGTCCGTCTGCAATTGACTCGCATACAATCAATTGCACATAGTTTACTGCGTTCGCGCCGCCCAAAAATGCTAATTTTAAAAAATCTTTATTAGCAACTGTTAAGTCATCTGGTATATCAAGTACCGTATCAAGCCTTGTTATTAGGGGATTGTCATCTACTAGTACGCACGCTACAATACCGCGGTCACCTCGTTGTATAGCCGTACTTGCTTTGCTTTTAAACTCAATAAAAATGTTAGGTAACCCCATTTTAAGTCATCCTTTCTTTATTTACATAAATTGTTTCAATTAATTCTCTTGCTCCTTCTTCTATATCTTCTACCAATGCCTCATCATAAAATGTAAAATCCAAATCTATAGTTAATTGCCCATCAGCATCACCATAATTATAAGTAAATTTGAGTGTCCTATCATTAATTTTAATATAAAACCTATCTAAAAAAGCTGATAATTTATCTATTAGTTCAAATTTTTCTCCATAAGTTGCATTTTCATAAGCATTTTTCATAAAACAAATGATTTGTATATTTACTATTTTTTTTTGGACAAATTTTGTATATCTACTATTTTTATTAAATGTTACCAAATATAATAAACTAGGGGACAAATATCCTTCTGGTAAGCTCATAACATAATGTTGTGCATCCACACATTTACTTACCTCTTTAACTGTTGCAATTAGTATATCGCTTATTTTAATCATCACAAAATTACATCTAACATAAATAATAATGCTAGACTACCCCAAGCTAATATATTTAGTAGAGTTAATATATAATCAATTACTTTCCACATTACTTCACTTCTCCCTAAGCTAATCTAAAAGACCGATTTTATTAAATCGTCATAAACTTTTTGTGATTCATATTGCATTTCATCTGCTAAATCACTTAAAGCGTTACGATACATATGCTTGCCTGGCACCCAACCCCCATTACGAGTTTTATGTCCATTTTCCAATAAGTGTGTATGCGGTGCTACTTTATAGTCAGGTCGGATAGCAGCGTAACCACCGCCAGAACCTATATGTTTTGTTACTCCTCGTTTTAAATTACCTGTTTTTTCACCTACTGCATCAACATTAGCTAGTACTTTTTGATACATTATATCCCCATTTCTTTCAACTAATTTTTGTTTTGTCTGGGGCCAATCATCTAATAATTTATCTAGCTTTTTAGCAAATATATCAACTTCATTACCCATTAAATCACCTCTGTTACTCTTATTTTAATACTCTCATTTTTGTACATAAAATTATCTACTGAGTTAATGTTAAACAATCTATTGTTCCACTTAATCCTATCAGTAATTGCAATATCAGGACAAGCGCTATATCTAATGGTAATTTCTAATGTATTTTCAGCACCATAATTTTGGGCATTCCACCATTCTTTTGCTGATAAATTGTTAATTGTTGCCCAAATTGTTTTATAGCTAATAAAATCTTTAGTAGATATGCCGAATTTATCAGTGATAAATTGTTGTCTTTCTATCATAATCCGATTGTTTAGCCTCGCAGGGTTCATAAGTGATTCACCCTGTGCATATCTAACGTATTAATAATCATTTTGTTTACACTAAAGCTCGTCTTGCCTGTAGTTTCGTATAGTCTTTCCTCGTAGTAAGTTGCAGCTAGTACATAAACTACAGGGATTAAGTCCGTAAAATTATCCATCTCATTTTGAGTTAATCCTGTATAGCTTGATATATAAGCTTTTGCACTAGCTAAACAGATTGGTACATAATTATCATCAAAATCTAATCTTAAGTATTGTGCAATATCATCTGCTGTAATTTCAGATATTCTTTTCATTGTTCTTAATCCTCGCAAGTAATACATACAATAGCATCATCATTTTTGGTAATACCATCTAAATAAATATCTGCTGCATAACCGATTAGTCCGCGCTTAGTATAAGTACTGTCAGTATAAATATGTAATGCAATATCTTTTTGTAGGTTAGTGTGATATGCATCAGGACAAGCGAAATAAATTGTTGATATATTAATACAGTCACTTACTTCTATTGGTCTGCCTAACAGCATATAACCTGTACCTTTTGCAAGATTAGGTTGCAATAATGGTCTACCCATCTCATCAGTCATATTATCTAAAACTAAAAACATTTCAGTGTGCATAAACCATTTTGCTTTATTTTGCTGAGATTTTGCCAACGTATGAAATGCTTGCTTCACTACTTTCATACTAATATCAGTGCAATCTATTTTTTTAGTTAATCCTATACCAATTCCTTTAGGCTGCTTAGTGCCACTCCCGTTAAAAATAGCATCTTCAATTGCATTCGCTAAGCCATCACTAATTTCCTCCACAATAAAATTTTCTAAATCAATTTCTTGCGAGTTTATCATTTGTTGAGTAATAGCTGATTCAGCGTACAATCTATGTTGGCCAAGCTCTATAATTTCTATAGTGGGCGTTGAAGCTTGTGGGTCATTAATAGAATTTTCGGCTTCCCACGTAGCTGTTATCCCTGATAATTTTTTTGGAAATCTAAGATTTCCGGATATAGAAGTTAAATCGAAAAACTCTATCGCGTTAGAACGAGTTGTAGCAGCTTTAATAATTTTATTTGATAATACTTGGGTAACTACATAGCCTCCTTGGTTATTTGTAGTAGTATTAAGAGCGCGAAGTTCTGTTAAATTTTCGCCAAAAATAGCGCGAAGTTCTCTATTTATATCAACAACATCATCATCTTTAGTATCCAGCGCGCGCTCTTCTACTGCAATTGTAGATTTTAACGTAGTAATAGTTTTGTCTAAATCATCGATTTCTTTTTTTAATTGCTCATACTTTATTTCTTCATCTTGAGTAAATGCTCTCGTTTCTGTTACTACAGTATCATAAATTACTTCTAATTCTGTTAATTTTGAGTTTCTTTTTTCGATAATTGCTTTTAGCTTCATAGTTACATTCTCCCTTTAAGTTTTAAAATATCGATTTCTTTCGATTTATGGTGGCCAAAATCCATTATAATGCTACGTTGCTCAATTACTTCATTATTTGCATTTCTGGTTATAACGCTAGTTGCATTATAGGCTGGGGTAATATCTAATATAGATACTTCAAGTAGTGTAATATCTGTTAAAATTCGTTTGCCATTTTTTATCTCAAAATTATTATCTATAAATCCAAATGACCAGCCCTTTAACTTACCCGTTATAGCTATAGATATAATATCTGCATTAGTAATAATAGCTTTTGCATATAATCCAATGTTATCTTCTTTTAGGGTTAGAGTACCATCATTTGTATCACCTAAAACTTTATTGTGATTATATCTAAGTTCAACCGGAACAGCAGTTTGTAATGCTGAAGCGAAAGTACCAGCTTTAACAATTTCAATATATTTTCCTGCTGCGCCTGGTATAGGATTACTTTCTCTTTCTACTGCGTTTACATAGCCTTCAACGCTAATTTTATTATTTCTAACTTCTACTTTCATCTATTTCACTCCTCCCATTTATATTAGCTTTAGTCCCAGTGTTTGGCGTATAAATTTCACCCGATACAGGGTCTAATAACACATCCGCTAAATTAAGTTTCATCCGATTAAAACCCAGGGGCTTTAAGTCTAGCTCATAACGCACTTCATCTATTTGCATAAAATTAGCGTTGATTGCTACGCGATAAGCATTAAATAACTTTTCCATGTCGCTTTTTAATAGCTCCTTGGGGTCAAAAGCAAAATAATATGAATCTTTTTCTGATTCTAATAAAAGCATTTTATTTAGTTCGCACACTAAGGCACTGTATATCGGGATAATCGTAGATTTAATAAAATTGTTATACTCATCAACAGATGCGGTACCAGCTAACACATTCGGAGGAACACAAAATAGTTTACAAATTTCAGCTGAGTTAATAACTTTATTTTCATTCAATTGCATTTCAGTGCTAGACAAACTTGCGGACTGAAATTCCATACCAGCATCGAGCACTATAACATTATCATCAGTGTCTGTAAACATTTTGCGCCAGGCTTCCTTTATTTTATCTTTTGCATCTTGAGTTAAAACTTTTGTGGATTTTAAAAATCCTTTTTCTGCACCGCCTGACTTTACTAAAGCATTTTCATATACCAAGCTATCATATACTACTTTAAGTATTTCACTGCTTGTATTAATGATACCTGCGCCCGACACTCCATTTGTACTGTTTTGAGTTAATTTAATAAAGTCAAAATCATAATACTTTTTTCCGTTTATTAAAATTTCAGTGCGTTTAAAAATAGGTTCGACATCATTAATGATAGTAACATTGTTGCTATTGACATAATGTAAGCTTTCAATTTTATTACCTTGCCTGTTGATAAAAATATATCCATTGCCTTTTAACAAATAATCCTTAATAAATACTTCTTTCATCTGTACAGCGTTTAATAAGTCTCCTGTATCATCATTAAGTAAGTTTGTTCTGTTGTCACTAACTTCTTCTACTGTGTTATCTACTAGTTTAAATAACTTAATTGGACTACTATTAATAATACCTGCTATAAACTTTACGCATGCTTTAACGGTAGGGATTTGCATTGCTTTAGCTGCATCAATTACTGTGTCATCAATCATACTGTTAAAAACCATATTAATATTAGAATCAGACCTGGTTTCTTTTTGATGAAATGGCCACATTTCCGTTCCCCCTTTCTTATCTTAAGCAATCTTAAAATGTTTGAAATACAAAGTTGTTACCGTATAACTGCTCCTGCTCTAATAGATATAATGCATTTATTAGTGATACGACTATATCAACCTTGCCGGAACTCTTTTTTTTATTTACATACTTATTTTTATTTGTATCTTCTGTACATTGGGCGTTTTGGAAGTTAATTTCTAACATTAAATTATCCTCATACCTAAATTTTTTGCTTAAAATCAATTCACGCAACCACTTAGTGGGCGAATGCAAAATACTAGAATGTTGCTTAATCTCAACACACTCTAATCCTGCTGCTGTAAGTTTTTGTACAGTGCTAAGGGCATTATACCTATCATAACCTACTTGTACAACATTAACGCCATAAACATCTTTAAGATTAATTATTAATTGTTCAACCGCTAAGTAGTCAATAACATAATCACCGCACGAGATACAATGACCGAGTTTAATAAGTTTATTATAATCAACTTTTTCTTTTTTTGATTTTATGGCAATTCGTTCTTTTGGAATAAATCCAATACTCTTGCTGTATACAATATCATCCTCAATGCATACAAAACTAACTGCTGTATTATCATCCGTAAGAGACAAATCTAAACCAACATAAACATCTTTACCCGCCCAAAAAAGTTTGCTTTCTGCCACTGAACATTCTTTGAGCTTCTCCATATCGATGTAACTCTCTGTGCCTAACCCTTTATATTTAATATTTAAGTGCTTGCACAAAAAATTTTCCCTTTTATTATCATATAATATAGCCATATTGCGTTTATCTATTAAGCTACTAAATACATCTTTATTATTAACACTCACTGGATTCGCCTGATAAATTGCTAAATTATTAGTTTGCCAAGCTTTTTGTAAGGCTGCATCGGGTTCATATAGCAAGCTAAATCGTCTATTATCTGATAAACCGTCTAATACTTTTTTACTAATGTCAATTTCATCCACCAATACGCTAGAGTCGTTGGGGTATTGAGTACTTATAATAATACCAAGTTTATTTTTTAACGTAATTTGTGATGAGCGCATTGATTCAATTGGATAAGAATCCATGGCACCAGCTTCATCCGCCAAAAATACGGTTGCTAGTTTACCGTCCATTTTATCGCTACTATAAGCCAGTGGTTCATATACACTATCTGTAATTTTACAGCGGATAACAGTAGCATTAATTTTAAAATGCTTTTGGAGCGCAGGACTGCTTTTAATAATTTTTTTTACTGCTAGGTTTAGCTCGTTGGATAGTTGGTAATTAGGTGCGACCGAAAAAAATCGGCTAAATTTAGACTCGGTCAGCAAGCTTACAATAAAAATTACAGCCGAATAAAAAGTCTTAAAATTTTTACGCGATATTTCGAGTAAAATTGTTTGATAATATCGCCGATTATCATCTCTGTTTATTGTACAAAATATTGCAACGATTAAAAACCAAGCGTAATCTTCCATGCACTCGTATAAATTAAGTTGTAAATCGGGATGTTGTATTAACTTGAGGATTTTTACTAATCTTTTATATTGATTTTCAGCAGTGCATACAAATTTATTTTTGCCATCTGCAATATTTAACCAACTTTGAGCTTGTAATTTGACATAAATACCAACTTTGTTTGTGTTTAAACACCAAGTCGCATATTGATAAGCTTTACTTTCTTTAATCATCTAACATCAGCGCCTTCAATAGGGGGTCATCATCTTGGCTACTCTGTTTGATGTTGGCTAACTTGGCGCGTGACTGAGGACTTAAACATAATTCATTACAGCAGCGATAAAAATCTTTAGTATACTGAGTTTTAGCTACTTTAACAGCTTTATCAGCCACCATGTCAAAATCTTGGTTAATTAAATTTTCAATGTGTATTAATCGGTCGATTGCAATTGCGCATATGGATAAAATGTATACATCTAAATTACCTAGCACACTGCTCTCAGTTAATTCTGTTAATATGTAATTAAAAATCTCTATTTGATTACGGTTTAAAAAAGGAGGGGCAATAAGCTTATCAGTATCCCCTCTTAGGTTGTCTTCTGTTTGTTTTCGGTTGCTAATTTCATCTTTTGTTAAATTTTTTGACATTAAATCTACACTTTTAGCTGGTCTACCCATAGCATTATCGCCTCCTCAAAAAAATATTTCATTTGGGGAATTTTTTTAAAATTTAGGGAGCCACGTGGTGTTCCGCGGCCTCCTCTATGCGGTTGCTTAGCACAGGGGGGGATACTAAGTCAAGTAGCAACTGACGAGGAATTGCACCGCATTCGGCCATCTCATGATGGGTGCTACATAACGTAATTAAATTGTTATCCTCTAGTCCAAGTTCTAAATTTTCAGATAACGGAACAATATGATGCACCTCTAAGTTGCATACATTGTATCTTACTGCTCCATAATCATAGAGCTGCCTGAAACATAGCACACACATAAACTTGTCTCTAGCTCTAATCTCATCTCGCTTATTTTGCCACGCTTTTGATGACCTAAACTTATTATTAACCGTTGGAACTTTTTTACGAGCTGGCTTGTAACCACAATTTATTTGAGTATCGTGTATTCGCAAGCAATATTTACAACTCTTTAACATACGCGCCTCCCTTGATAAAAAAGTAGTGCCCTGTAGGACTACTATATAATATTAACATAGATTATCTACCATTGCATTATCAACATCTTGTCAACATATTTCAAAATGTTTCACCGTTTATATACCCCCCCTTTTGTAAAAAGTTAATAGCTGTTGTTTATAGCCTAATCCTCGTTGCTGATAAGGTACACTAAGTCCCCTTTCGTATCGACTTAAAGTACTTGTAGCGATGCCAAGTTTAAGCGCTACATATTTAATTGATAAACCTAACGCCTTGCGACGATAGTAAATATAGCTGCCGAAACACAATTTATCCGCAGGTGGACCCCAGGATTGTTGTGTAATTGTATGATTACCTAGCGACTCTAATTTATACCGATAGCATTCAAAATAGCTATCTCATCCATTTCCATAAGGTCAGTATAACTTAAATTACGGAAATCAAGTTCGTTTACAAGATCTGGCTTTAGTACAGATAAACACAAATGAGGTGATGTCATATATTCCATAAACATTTCAATAGAAACGTTAATATTACTCAAAGGAGAAAACAAATTTTTACCATCACGACTAAAAGGTATCGGACCTACAACATAATTGCAGTTAGAAATATCTTCTAGTGACTTTGCCACTCGCACACCGATTGGAATATCAGGGTGACTTAGGGCATAAACCCAAGTGTCAAAACCTCGGTCGAAAAGAATTTTGGCAAGCCTTACAAAACGTAAATCCCCACCAACAATGGCTATAGAAATTGTATTCAAAATACGGCCCCCTTACCAAGAAATAAAACAGTCGTTACTATAAAATATGATAGAGAGCCGAATGTGTGAGTAAATTAATAGTAAGTAAATGATATTTTTTGCTAATTCTGGGTATACTGATTAATACGCCAAAATATTTTTGGTTAGTGCTTGTTATTTAAGCCTATATATGTTAGTATTATTTCTATTGTAGGCTAATAGCTTATATAAATAAATTAAGTAAGCGAGGTAATTGTTATCGAAAATAAATTGTTTGAGAACCTAGAGTTATCAAAAGAAATGAAAAGAGCAATCAAGGAAATGGGGTTTAAGGAAACTACTCCTATTCAAGAAGCAGCTATTCCACCAGTTTTGGCTGGTCGTGATATTATAGCTCAGGCTCCAACTGGTACTGGTAAAACGTGTGCCTTTGGTATCCCTGCTATCGAAAATATCAATGTAAAAAGCTCGGACGTACAAGTTTTAATATTATGTCCAACGCGTGAGCTAGCGCTTCAAATTGCTACTGAGATGAATAAACTTTGTAGCCATAAACGAGATATAGGCATCTTAGCCATTTACGGCGGAGAATCAATAGATAAACAGATGGCAGCTTTACGCAGAATGCCACAAATTATAGTAGGTACACCAGGGCGTGTTATGGACCATATGAGACGTAAGACTTTAAAGCTTGCTAATCTTAAGATGATGGTTTTAGATGAAGCCGATGAAATGTTAAATATGGGATTTAGAGAAGATATCGACACTATTTTAGAAAACATTCCGGAACATAGACAGTTTTTACTATTTTCAGCCACCCTTCCGAAACCTATTATGGACATTGCTAATAAGTATCAGCATGACGCTATTAAATTAAATACTACCTCTAGAATTATTACTGTTCCAACTATTTCACAATATTATTTAGAAGTGTATGACAAACGTAAATCTGAAGTTTTAGCCCGACTAATTGATGCTAATCAATTTAAGCTTATGGTTGTTTTTTGTAATACTAAAAAACGTGTTGATGATTTGTGTAGAGACCTTATGTCACGTGGCTATAGTGTGGAAGCTTTGCATGGTGATATGAAACAAATCCACCGTGATAGTGTTATGAATAAGTTCCGTCGTGGTATTGTAGACATTTTGATTGCCACAGATGTTGCGGCTCGTGGAATTGACGTTGATGATGTTGACGCAGTGTTTAATTACGACTTGCCTGCTGATGAGGAATATTATGTGCATCGTATAGGTCGTACAGGCCGTGCAAATAGAACTGGTGTATCTTATAGTTTCATTTCAGGTCGTGAGATTTATAAATTGCGTGATATTGAAAGATATACTAAATCTAAAATTGAAAAAATGTCCCCACCTTCTATGGAAGCTGTTAGAGATAATAAAGTTAAATCCATTGTAGATGAGATTAAAACTGAAATCGAACGCGGAAAAGTGGGTAAAAATATTCCGTTTGTACTTCAAATTGCTGAGGAGCTTAATAAAAGTAATCCAGAGCTTGATGTTACTTCAACAGAAGTAGCTGCAGCGTTCTTAAATGTATCTATGAAAAAAATTGTTACAGGTTCTTCTCCTAAGCTAACTGTTACTGACTTAGAAGCTCCAATGGATAAGAAGGTGCATTCTGATAAAGGTTATTCTAGATTATTCATTAACCTTGGTAATAAAGATAAGCTAGAGAGTTCTCAGTTAGTTAAACTACTAGCAAGTAATACGTCGGTTAAAGGCAAGGATATTGGCAAGATTGATATGCTTGATAAATTCTCTTTCCTTGAAGTGCCTGGTAAGTATGTGGATGAAATCATTCATGTTTTGACTAAGAAAAAATTCAAAGGGCGTAAAATCAATATCGAAGTGGCAAATAAACGTAAACGCGGCGCGTAGCTACTGAAAGCGAATTCTCTTGTGGGCATTCGCTTTTTTTGTTGCAAAAAAAAGACCGTAGATAGTATCTACAGTCTCAGTAACTTATTGTGCTGCTAATTTTCTATAGTTTTCATATCTCTCTTTAGCATCATCCTCAGTTTTAGCAAATAAAATTTTGCTCTCTTCTGGATACATTTGCGCTAGAGAAGAGTATCTAAGCTGGTTCATAATAAAGTCTCTAAAGCTTTCAGTTGGCTCTTTAGAATCTAATACAAACGGATTTTTACCTTGCTCTTTTAAATCTGGGTTATATCTAAACAAATGCCAGTAACCGCACTTAACTGCATCACCACTATTTTCAATAGAACGAGTCATCCCTTGTTTAATACCTTGGCTAATACATGGTGAATAAGCAATTACAATTGATGGCCCATCATATTGCTCAGCCTCTAATAACACCTTAATTAAATGATTTTTATCAGCCCCAATTGAAACTTGAGCCACATATACATTACCATAAGACATCATCATCATTCCAAGGTTCTTCTTACCAGTCTTTTTACCCGATGCAGCAAACTTAGCAACAGCTGCTGCTGGAGTTGCTTTAGATGATTGACCACCTGTATTAGAATAAATCTCTGTATCAAATACCAATACATTTACATTTTCGCCAGAAGCCATAACATGGTCTAAACCACCATAACCAATATCATAAGCCCATCCATCTCCACCAACAATCCATTGTGAACGTTTTACTAAATGGTCATTTCTTTGCTTAATCGCATCAACTAAATCTTTAGCTTCACCGCTAAACTCAGTGTTAGCAAGAACATTTCTAACTTCGTTGCTCGCCACTTTAGAGCCATTAGCATCATCTTTATTGTTTAACCAATTGTTAAATGCATTTTTAGCCGACTCATCAATATCCATACTAACAAGTTTAGTCATATCTTGAGCAAGCTTATTTCTCATCTGACGATTTGCAAGATACATACCATAACCGTACTCAGCATTATCTTCAAATAATGAATTCGCCCACGCTGGACCTTTACCTTCATGGTTTTTAGTATATGGCGTAGATGGCGCAGAACCACCCCAAATAGATGAGCATCCTGTTGCATTTGAAATCATCATTCTATCACCAAACAATTGAGTTACCAATTTAATATAAGGAGTTTCGCCACAACCAGCACAAGCGCCTGAGAACTCAATTAACGGAGTTTTAAACTGACTGTCTTTAACCGTTGTACCGGCAACTAAATCACCTTTATAGCTAACTCCTTTAACTGCAAAGTCCCAATTAGTATTTTCAGTTTCAACCAAATCACCAATTGGCTTCATAGCTAACGCTTTAGTTTTAGCAGGACATACATTTACGCAGTTCGCACAACCAGTACAATCTAGCGGACTCACTTGAATTCTATATGATAATCCAGCAAACGCTTTACCATTAGCTTTTTTAACTTCAAACGTTTGTGGAGCATTTGCTAACTCATCTTCATTAACTAACACAGGGCGAATACATGCATGAGGGCATACAAACGCACATTGGTTACACTGAATACAATTTGCAGCAATCCAGTCTGGTACATCAATAGCAATACCACGTTTTTCATAAGCCGATGTGCCACATGGGAATGTTCCATCTTCATAACCTTTAAATGCTCCTACGCTTAAGCTATCTCCATCTTGGCTGTTCATAGGTCTTACGATATTTTTTATAAACTCAGGCGCATCAAAGTGTTGAACATCTTTTTCGGCTGCATCTTTCCACTCATCAGGTACATTCACTTTCACTAAAGCTTCAATACCCTTATCAATAGCAGCATAGTTCATATTAACGACCTTATCGCCTTTTTTACCATACGCTTTTACGATAGAAGCTCTTAACTGCTCTCTAGCCTCTTCCACAGGAATAATGTTAGCTAACTTAAAGAACGCAGCTTGCATAACCATATTAATTCTTTTGCCAAGACCAGTTTCTTGACCAATTTTCGTACCATTAATAACATAAAATTGTACATTATTATTTGCCATATATTGCTTCATCTTAGCAGGAAGGTGCTCCCCAACTTCATCCGCATCCCAAATACAGTTAAGTACAAACGTACCACCTGGCTTAAGTCCTTTTAACACTTCGTACTCATCTACATATGATTGGTTATGACATGCAATATAATCCGCTTCATCAATTAAATAAGTGGAACGAATTGGAGAATCACCAAATCTTAAGTGAGACATAGTAACCCCGCCCGATTTTTTAGAATCATACGCAAAATAAGCTTGAACGTACTTATCAGTAGTTTCACCAATAATTTTAATAGCTTGCTTATTAGCCCCAACCGTACCATCAGAGCCTAATCCCCAGAATTTGCACCTTACTGTGCCAGGTTGTGCAATGCTAAAGTTATCTGCTAAAGGTAATGATAAATGAGTAACATCATCTTCAATACCTACAGTGAAACGTTGCTTAGGCTCCGCAGCTCCTAAATTATCAAAAATAGATTTAACATGTCTTGGAGTAACATCTTTTGAACCTAGCCCATAACGTCCGCCAATTATTTTAACTGGTCTTTGTGCATCAAAAAATGCATTTCTAACATCAAGATACAACGGTTCTCCTGCTGCTCCTGGCTCTTTAGTTCTATCCATTACGCAAATTCGTTGCGCTGACTGCGGTACAGCTCCTAAAAAGTGTTCAATTGAAAATGGTCTAAATAAATGAACTTTTACTAAACCATACTTTCCACCTTCTGAATTTAATTTATCAATAGTTTCTTCAATCGCCTCTGTAACAGAACCCATTGCTATAATAATATCCGTTGCATCAGAAGCGCCATAATAGTTAAATAATTTATATTCTCTGCCAGTTAACTCGCTAACTTTTTCTAAATATTCCTGCACATAATCTACCATATTAATGTAATACTGATTAGATGCCTCTCTAGTTTGGAAGTATATATCAGGGTTTTGAGCAGTACCACGAGTTACAGGATGTTCTGGAGATAGAGATTTTGCTCTAAATCTAGCAACAGCTTCATGGTCTAACATACTCGCATAGTCTTCATAATCTAACACTTCAACTTTTTGGATTTCATGTGACGTTCTAAATCCGTCAAAAAAGTGAAGTACAGGCAAGCTTCCTTTAATAGCCGCTAAATGGGCTACAGGAGCAATATCTGCTGCCTCTTGAACAGAGCCTGATGCTAACATAACACATCCAGTTTGTCTCACTGCCATAACGTCTTGATGGTCCCCAAATATAGATAGAGCTTGAGCAGCAAGAGCACGCGCACTAACATGAAATACCCCAGGTAATAACTCGCCAGCCACTTTGTACATATTAGGTATCATAAGTAACAATCCTTGTGAAGCCGTAAATGTACTAGTTAAAGCTCCGGCTTGCAGTGACCCATGGAACGCACCAGCAGCGCCAGCCTCAGATTGCATCTCCACAACGCTTACTCTCTGACCAAATACATTAGTTCTTCCTTGCGCCGCCCACTCATCCATAGTTTCAGCCATCGCAGTTGAAGGTGTAATAGGATATATAGTAGCAACATCCGTAAATGCATATGCAACGTAAGCCGCCGCGGTATTACCATCAATCGTCATTTTTTTCTTAGCCATATATTATGACCTCCTCATTAAAATAATATAACCCTTAAATTATGCATAACATATTTAAGATGACATTTTAAATATATCACATATTTACTCAAATATCAATTAATTATTATATGATATTTAGTTAACAAAGATAAGAATTCTAATATTTTTAATGCATTTTTATATAATAAATGGTAAATAATTTCTATATATTTCCATGTTGGTTGTATAAAATTTTAAATTACCAGAAATTAGCAAATTTACCTACTGTTGACATTTAACAAAATTTTGGGTAATATTTTATCATTATCAATTAAGGAGGCAGTTATGATAACACAAAACTTTTTTTGGGTCGGTGAACAAGACCCATCACTACGCGTATTCGATATTATTATGAATACAGAGTTTGGCACTTCATATAATTCTTACTTATTAAAAGGTCAAAATAATGAATTTATACTATTTGAAACAGTAAAGAACGCATTTGGAGATGAATATATCAACAAATTAAAGGACATTGTGGGCGATTTAAGTAACATTACACATGTGGTGGTTAACCATACAGAGCCTGACCATGCTGGGTCGTTGGTGAAGTTAATAACGATGCTAGATGACATTACTATTATTGCATCTGCTGCGGCAATTAAGTTTTTAGGTGGTATTACTAATTTGCAATTTAAATCTATTAAGGCTAGTGAGCAGAAACCTTTAAATTTAGCAGGTTATACGCTACATTTTAAAAGTGTGCCTTTCTTACATTGGCCTGATACTATTTATACCTATATAGAAGAAGAAAAAATATTAGTTACTTGCGACTCTTTTGGCGCTCACTACTCTAGCGATAGAATTTTATTTAGCGAGCATACTGAGCAAGAGGTTAAAGACTTTAATACGGCTTATGAGTATTACTTTAATATGATTATGGGGCCTTTTAAAAGTTATGTGCTTAATGCGTTAGAGAAAATTAAAGATTTGGACATTGACTACGTGTGCCCAGGCCATGGATTAGTGTTTGACAAATCTAATTTTGAATATTATAAAAACCTTTATCGCACATGGTCAACTCCTACCTTTACTAAAGAAGGTGTAACTATTGTGTATGTTTCTGCGTATGGATATACTAAATGTTTAGCGAATAAAATTGCTGAGGGCATTATGCAGCAAGGTATTAATGTGGAACTATTTGACATGGGAACTAGTAAATTTGAAGATGTTATAGCTAGTATTGGTAAATGTAAAGGTTTATTAGTTGGCTCTCCTACAATTTTAGGCGACGCGCTTCCTCCAATATGGCAACTTTTAATATCACTAAACCCTGTTATTCATAAAGGGATTATAGCAGGATGCTTTGGCTCTTCTGGCTGGAGTGGAGAAGCTACTATAAACATTGCGCAGCGACTAAGCCAACTTAATTTTAAACAACCGCTAGAACCTTTTAACGTTTATTTTAAACCGTCTGAAACTGATGAAGAAAATGCAGTGCAATTTGGAATAGATTTTGCAAATGGCCTTAATTCCTAAAAAATTTTAATTAATTTTAAAATAGTCCTAGTAAATTTTGCATAAGTATGATACACTCGGATTGTTATTTTTTCTAAAAATTGGAGGTATTTAATATGGCATGCGAATGTAACGAACATGATGAAACAGCAAAATGCGGGAGTGACTGTGACTGTAGCTGTGGCGCAGTAGATGAGGATTTTCCTAGCATTCATATAACTTTTGAAGATTCAGAAGAAGAAGTTGAATGTGATGTAATTGGTATTTTTGAAGTAAAAGATAAAGAATATATCGCGCTTACACCAAGAAGCGAAAGAGACGCAGAAGTTCCTGATGTATATATTTATCACTATATGGATGATGGTGAAAATCTTGAGTTAGCTGATATTGAGTCTGATGAAGAATATGAATTAATTGTAGAAGAATTTAATTTATTATTTTTCGGTGAAGACGACGGAGTAATCGACATAGAAGAAGAAAAATAAGGTGCAGAAATGCACCTTTTTTGTTGTGCAAAAAAAACGTATATTGTTTTTAATATAAAATTTCTTAAAAATTTACACTAATTTGCTAATTCTAACATCAATTTAACGTTATATTAACAGTTTATTAATAAACCCACTGTATAATACTGGTAAATTTGAGAGGAGATGGAAATTTTTATGAGACGTAATTTAGTATTAATGGCTACAATGCTTATGAGTGCACTAACTGGTAATGTTTATGCAGTTGAATCAGCTGAAACAACTGGCGAAATTGTTATAATTCATACAAATGATATTCACTGTGCTATTGAAGAGAATATGGGCTATGCAGGACTTGCTGCATATAAGACTGAAATGGAAGGTATTTATGGTGTTGATAACGTTATACTTGTTGATGCTGGCGATGCTGTACAAGGTGGGCCGATTGGAATACTTTCTACTGGTGAATATATAATTGATATTATGAATGAGGTTGGATATGATATTTTCGTTCCGGGCAATCATGAGTATGACTATGAAATGCCTAGATTTATAGAGCTTATGGATATGTTAGAAAGTGAGGTTATTACTAGTAACTTTATTGATATGAGTACTAATGAACCTATGTTTGACACTTATACATTAACTAAGCATAATGATACTACTATTGCTTACGTTGGAGTTACTACTCCAGATACGCTTTCAACTACTAGCCCAACTTATTTCCAAGATGAAGATGGCAATATTATGTATAGCTTCTGCGAGGATTTTACGGGTGAAGGTGTGTATAACGCAGTTCAAGATGCAATTGATGCAGCAGTTAGTGCTGGGGCTGATTATGTAATTGGTATTGGTCACTTGGGTGTAAGTGAAGTAAGTTCGCCATGGCGTTCGACTGATGTTATTGCTAATACTTCTGGTTTTGATGTATTTTTAGATGGGCATTCTCACACTGTAATTGAAGGTGAAATTGTAGAAGATAAAGATGGCAATGAAGTGTTACTTGCTCAAACTGGAGCCAAATTTGAGTCTATAGGTAAACTTGTTATTAACCCTGACCTGGGTACTATTACTTCTGAGTTAATCATGGAGTATGATGGCACAGACGACGATGTTCAAGCCTACATAGATAGCATAAATCAAGAGTTTGAAGTTTTATTAAATGAAGTAGTTGCTAAAACTGATGTTGTTCTTGCAACTGCTGACCCACAGACAGGAAATAGAACTATTAGAAATCAAGAAACTAACCTTGGTAATTTAGCGGCTGATGGTTACAGAGCTTTACTTGGCACGGATATTGGTTTAGTTAATGGTGGTGGTATTAGAGCGGATATTAGCATTGGTGATATTTCTAATAACGATATTATTAACGTTCATCCATTTGGTAATAATGCGATGTCTGTATTAGTTAGCGGTCAAGTTATATTAGATGCGTTAGAGATGGGCGCTAGAAGCACTCCGGGGGAAAATGGAGGATTTTTACAAGTTTCTGGTTTAACTTATACAATTGATACTACTGTTGAAAATTCTGTTGTAGTGGATGAGTCAGGTGCATTTGTATCAGTGGATGGTGAGTATAGAGTTAAAGATGTTATGATTGGTGAAGAGCCACTTGATTTAGAAAAAGAATATTCAGTTGCTTCTCATGATTATATGTTAGTTTACTTTGGCGATGGAATGGCAATGTTTAAAGACGCTACAATTTTACGCGAAAAAGTTATGGCAGATAATGAGGTTTTAATTAATTATATTGTTAATGATTTAGGCGGAATTGTTGGAGATGAGTATTCTGACATTAATGGCGAAGGTCGTATTACTATTATTAGCGACGAAGATTTAGAAGAAGAATTAGATGAAGAGTTAGACGAAGAATTAGATGAAGAGTTAGATGAAGAATTAGACACAGAGTTAGATGAAGAATTAGACACAGAGTTAGACGCAGAGTTAGACGAAAACAATGACTCAATCCTTCAACTTCTTGCAACTGAGATTGTTACTGAAGCAGAGCTTGTTGTTGAAACAGAAACTAACGATGAAGATTTAATTAACAATTTAATAAACGAACTTTTTGCAACTGCAGAAGAACTTATTTCTGCTGATGATAGCACTGATGCTAGCGAACAAATTCAAGATTACTTTTTCTATATAATAGAAGATGGTGACAGCTTGTGCTGGTTAGCACAAAAATATCTTGGTAATGGAAACTTATTTTTAGAACTTTATGAGCTTAATAAAGACATTATCGAGGATTATAATAAAGTAAAAATAGGAACAACAATTCGTATACCTATAATCGATTAACACTAATAGCTGATATAGACCTAGTCTGTATTAGCTATTTTTTTTATATTAAGGACTAGAATAATTTCATAATTTTGGTATAATGTTATTAAGACTAACAAAATATGGACTTGAGGTGGACAATATGTATACAAATGTAGTACCAAAAGCGATAAACTCTTCTTTATCAGCAACTTTACTAGAAGATAATATAGTAGAGTTAACGCTGCCAAATTACTTTTATAACGGCCATGCAGATTGGGTCGCATTAAGATGCGAAGGCAAACTAACCTATCTAAGAATACTCGCACGTATTGAAGAAACTGACTATAAAATTTATAAATATCAATGTGATGAATATATCGATTATACAAAAGACAATACCATCGTTGTTAACAATGGTACTCAAATTCCGCTTAACGTTGAGTGGGTTACAAAATTTAGTTATTTCGATGAGTTATATTATTATGATGGCAACGACTTAGGTAACACTTATTCGCCTGAGCGCACTACATTTAAAGTGTGGGCACCTATTGCTACTAAAGTTAAAGTAGAAATTGAAGTTAATGGACAGTTTGAGACCTATGAGTTATTTAGGCAAGAGCGCGGTGTGTGGACTACTACAGTTGAAAAGAATTTAGATGGCTATTCTTATATATATTTGCTTAAAATAAATAACGCATGGGAGCAAGCAACTGACCCTTACGCTTATAGCGGTACTGCTAATAGTGAACGTAGTAGTATAATCGACCTATCGAAAACAGGAGTTGATAAACCGTATATCGCTAGTGTAAATCCTATTATTTGTGAAATGCATGTACGCGACTTTAGTATGTCAGATACATCTGGGATTTTTGATAAAGGTAAGTTTCTGGGGGTTGTACAAGAAGGTACAACTACACCAGCCGGCAACAGCAGCGGTTTTGATTACGTTAAAGAGCTAGGTATAACTCATGTGCAACTTCAACCTATATACGACTTTGGTTCTGTGGATGAAAATAATCAGAAAGCTTATTACAACTGGGGTTATGACCCTATGCAATATAATGTTCCAGAAGGCAGTTATAGCTTAAATCCTAATGAGCCTTACAGTAGAGTTAGAGAACTTCAACAAATGGTGTCTAAATTCCACCAAAACGGCATACGAGTAATAATGGATGTTGTGTATAATCATGTATTTGATATAGGATTAATGGCGTTACAAAAACTTGTACCAAATTATTACTTTAGATACGACAGTGATAAAAACCGCTCTAACGGCTCCTACTGTGGTAATGATTTGGAGAGCACTGCGCTAATGTGTAGGAAATATATTATTGATTCATGTCTTATGTGGATAAATATTTACGGTATAGATGGTTTTAGATTTGATTTAATGGGCATTATAGATATTGATACAATGAATGAACTTAAGGCAAAATGTGAGGCTATTGATAGTAATATTCTAATTTATGGAGAAGGGTGGAACATGCCTACTACTTTAGCTGAAGAGAAGCGTGCTTCTATGAATAATCAAAGCCAGTTACATGGCATAGGGCATTTTAATGATAGATTTAGAAATAACATTAAGCAGATAATTGCTGAAAACACTCCTCGAGACGCTTGGATGATGGATACATTTGAGCAAGTGCTAACTGGTACTTTAAAAGACTTTGGTCATGCTAGCGCTCTATTTAATGATGTACGCAAAAGTATTAACTACGTTGAGTGCCATGACAATTCGTGTTTACAAGATTATCTACTATATGAAAACAATATAACGAACCGCAACGACAGACAACGCCGTGCAATGTTTGCAATGGTTTTAGTTATGTTATCACAAGGCACGCCATTTTTCCAAATAGGGCAAGAGTTTTTTAGAACTAAACAGGGTGTTGAAAACTCATACAAATCGCATGATTATATTAACCAAATAGATTGGACTTTACGTGATGAACATTACGATAGTGTTGAAATGTTTAAACACCTTATTCAAATTAGACAACAATATCCTCACTTTAGATTAACCACAGACGAAATTGATAAGTGTGTAAAAATTAAGCAGCTTAAGGATGAATTGTATTTGTATAGCATTACTAAAGATGATATTAGTATAGATATTTATATGAACATTGGCAACAAACTATATGACAGTTTCGTTCCAGCAGACAGTACCGTGCTTCTTGATACGTATCCAAATATCTATAATGAAATTAATAAATGGCAAATCAAAGTCGTAAAAAGAGAAGTTAAGTAAAGGAGCGATGTAATGAGGCAAACAGCGTTAGTAACAGGAGCGACGAGTGATATTGGGGAGCAGTATGCTATTGAGTTAGCAAAAGAAGGCTATGACCTTATTATTACTGGTCGAAAAGTGAATGCGATTACAAAAGTTGCACAAGAGATAATTCGTAACTATAAAGTTAAAGTAGAGGTTTGTATTATAGACTTTGCCGATGATGAGCGTAGACATAGGTTTATGGAACATATCTCTACTAAAAAAATAACTGTTCTTGTAAATAATGCTGAGAAAGAATTTTTTAGAGATGACTATAAGAAGCAAGAAGATATGATTAAAGTGCATGTGCTAACTACGACGGAGCTAATGCACACGGTAATTCCTCATATGATTCATGCACGCGAGGGTGAAATTATTAATGTTAGCTCGCTAGCTGCTTTTTTAGTGTTACCTAGTTCTATTATGTATGGTGCTACTAAGTCTTACTTAACTAGTTTTTCCATGTCGCTTGGGACTAAGCTTAAGTCTGATAACATTAAGGTACAGGCGCTATGTCCGGGATTTGTTAGTAACACTGATTACCACAATATGCAGCAACATTTCTGGATGAGTGCACAAGAGATTGTAAGGATTTCCCGCAAATATATCATTAAAGATACTACACTTTGTATTCCAGGAAAAATTAATCGTATATTTTACCATCTGCTGCCCGTTATTCCAAATAGGCTGTATTTATCACAGCTTAAACGTAAGGAACTAAAGAAATGTGGGATTATTTAACTGTATTAACATTTAGAGGGATTGAGAATAATGCGTAAATTTTTTATTGCTCTCACACTAGGATTACTTTGCTGCAACACTTTATGTTATGCTAATATCATTAAGGATGTTGATATTATTGCTCAACATCCAGAGCTACCTACGGGCTGCGAAGCCACTGCGCTAACTATGTTGCTTAACTATCATGGCATTATGGTTACTAAGGAAGATGTGGCGAGTATTATGCCTAAGTCAGATGCTCCAGAGCTTAGTTATAAGATGAAGTATGCTGATAATCCGAATTTTACTTTTATTGGTGACCCATTTTCAGAGGATGGCTATGGGGTGTATGCACCAGTTATTTTAGATATGATTGAATGGTTTTTACCCGGTAGAAGGGTAGACCTAAGTGGTGGTAGCTTCGATGTAGTGTTTGATTCCATAGACAGAGGTGAGCCAGTTATTATCTGGGCCACTATTAATATGATTCCACCCGAGAGGGGTTCTTCATGGGAACTCCCAAACGGAAATACTTTTAATTGGATTAGCCATGAACACGCTATGGTCGTTGTTGGCTATGACGAAAATTATATTTATATTAACGACCCATATACAGGGGAGCTTGAAGGCTATGATATTGGCCTTGTAATCCTTCGTTGGATTAACTTAGGGAGACAGGCTGTTAGTATAAAATCTCAATATTGAGGGATTATTCCCTCAATTACATATAAAAAAATTTTTTTCCATTAAACTCCTAATGCAAACGGGGTAGGGGTAGTGTATAATATGAGTATAGTAGATGTTGCAAATGTTGTGTGAAACGGAGGACTCTATGAATAAAAAGCATACTTTGGTTTATAGTATAATTGCTTTCTTATTAGTCGGTTTAGCTGTTGTAGGTTTACATCACCAAGAACCAACCCGTGTATCGTATCAAGTGTTTTTAGATGCAACAGAAAAAGGTTACATTAAAGAAGTAACGTTAAGCGATAACGAATTTATAAGCTTTGAGTTGCATAACGATAAAGCAACTTATGAAACTGAAAATCCTAGAAACGAAAATTTTAAAGAAACTTTACTATTAAAAGGTATCGAAGTTCATGAAAAAAATAGCACTATGCAAATGGCAATGGTTCAGTATTTATTCAGTACAGTTGTTTTTGTAGGAGTGTTTTTTATTGTGTTTAAACATGCTAGGAATGGTCAGTCAGGTGGGAAATTAGGATTTAAACCAAATGCAGTGGAAGTGGAAAATCTTAAAATGGATTTTTCAGATATAGCAGGAAATGTTGAAGCTAAAGAGCAAGTGCAAGACATTGTGGATTTTATTCAAAACCCAGATAAGTATAATAAAGTGGGTGCTAAAATGCCTAGAGGGCTTATTTTCTACGGACCTCCTGGTACTGGTAAAACTATGATGGCTAAAGCTTTAGCAAAAGAAGCTAACGTACCGTTTTACTCAGTTAACGGTTCTGACTTTATGCAAATGTACGTTGGAGTTGGTGCTAGTCGTATTAGAGATTTATTTAGCGAGGCACGTAAAAGTGAAAAAGCTGTTATTTTTATAGATGAAATTGACGCAATTGGAAAAGCTCGTTCTAACTCAGCTGCTTCTAGTAATGAAGAAAAAGACCAAACTTTAAATGCTCTACTTACTGAAATGTCTGGATTTAACAATGGTGAGGGAATTGTAGTTATAGCTGCGACTAATAGACTAGAGTTATTAGATGAGGCACTGCTTAGACCAGGCCGTTTTGATAGACATATTCAAATTGGTTATCCAGACCAAAGTGCTAGAAAGATGATTTTATCATTATATTTAAAAGATAAACCTCTAGATGAGTCAGTTAACGTAAATAGGCTTAGCGAAGATACTATATATTTTACTGGAGCTATGCTTGAGAACCTAGTTAATGAAGCGGCGATTTTAGCCGTTAAAGAAGACGTTAGCATTTTAACTGCTGCTCATTTTGACAAAGCTTTTTACACAGTTATTGCTGGGTCAGAAAAGAAAGATAGAAGTAAAATCACTTTAGAAGAAAAGAAAATCACAGCTTATCATGAAGCTGGTCATGCCTTAGTGACAACTTTAGTTGCACCACAAAATAAAGTAACTAAAGTTACTATTATACCAAGCACAAAAGGCGCAGGTGGTTTTAGTATGAATATCCCTCAAGAGAAAATGTATCAAACTAAGCAAGATATATTAGCGCAAGTTAAAATTTCGCTTGCTGGGCGTGTTGCTGAAGAGATTATATTTGGCAAAGATTACGTAACTACTGGAGCTAGTAACGATATTGAAAAGGCTACTAAATATGTGCGTGATTTCATTACTAAATATGGCATGGATGATAGTATGGGTCTTGTTAATATGGATATTTTTGGTGAGGCTAACAAAACAGAGGTTATAGAGCTTACTAAAAAATTAATGAAAGAATTGTATGATGAGACTAAAATCATTTTAGATGCAAACCATGATAAGCTAGTTACTTTAGCTGAGGAACTTATTCAAAAAGAAACGTTAAATAATGACCAAATAACACAGTGATTAGCGTCATAAAAATTAGGGCTGTTGCAATGTGCAACCGCCCTTTTTAATATTCATCTAAAAAGTTATAATACTCTCCTTCTTTACGGTACCCAAGCACTGTATCTAAATTAACATTATGAGCGCTTCTAAATATATTCATATCTATATGAGGATTAATTTTCCTAAAACTACTTATTAAATTTTTCATTTCCACTCGCTTAGACTCATCTTCCTTTTCCTTATCCTCAGTAAACAAGCACGCGCATTGCAAAAATCTAAGCTCATTATATACGCGCCAAGCAATTACATCTTTTTCCTTAACCATATACAACGGCCTTATTAACTCCATGCCTTCAAAGTTTTTGCTATGCAGCTTTGGCATCATAGTTTTAATTTCGCCGCTATACAACATATTCATCAGAGTAGTCTCTATTACATCGTCAAAATGATGACCTAATGCAATCTTGTTACAGCCTAGCAGCTGAGCCTGCTTGTATAAATAACCTCTACGCATCCTAGCACACAAATAGCAAGGAGTAGTCTCAGTGGTAGCCACTATATTAAAAATAGGCGTATCAAAAATAGTGATAGGAATATTAAGCATTTTGGCATTAGCTTCAATAAGCTCCCTATTTATAGAGCTATAACCAGGGTCCATTACTAAAAACTCAAGTTCAAATTCACTTTTGCCATGTTTTTGTAGCTCTTGCATACACTTTGCTAGCAACATAGAGTCTTTGCCGCCTGAAATACATACAGCGATTTTATCCCCATCACTAACTAGCTCGTACTCATTAATGGCAGAAGTAAACTTAGCCCATATAGTTTTTTTATAAGTTTTAGTAATTGTTCTTTCTACTTGTTGATGTTTCTCTAATTGTTTATTCATTATATTTTCCTTAATTTTTATATTTTGCTTAAAAAACAGGGAAGAGTATTACCCTCCCCCAATTATTGTATTGGAATAAAAAATCCATCATTATTTTCTTCTAGCAACGTAGGTGCTGAATATTCTATAAACGGAGTAGACGAAGCGGGTTCTACTATAGCAGGAGCTGACTCAACTATAGCAGGAGCTGGTTCTACTATAGACGGAGCTTCTACTACAGGAGCTTCCACTATAGCAGGAGGCTCTACTACAGGAGCTTCCACTATAGCAGGAGGCTCTACTACAGGAGCTTCTACTATGGCAGGAGGCTCTACTACAGGAGCTTCTACTATAGCTGGACTTTCTATAAAAGGAATGAAAGCCGTTGGTTCTTCTACTCCAAAGTCTATTATCACCTCGGGTACTTCATACGCCGGTGCACTTGCTACTATATCATCTGGCGTAATATCGTCTAATACTGTAGGTAAAACATCCCCTACAATATTTGGTAATACTTCCGTTTCAATTATAGGCAAATCGTTGTCTTCAAAAAAGTCGTTGTTAGAATTGTTATTAAACTCCTGGAACAACTCCCCTGTACCATCTGAAAACGGCCATAAGTTGGCAGGTATTTCTGGGAATATCTCTGGTATAATAGACGTAGTCGGAGCAGTGTGCACCGTACAATATCCTGTTGGAATAGAGCCAGCAGTTGTTCCTACGTTTACTATTGCACTTGCCGGGCAATATTCATTTGGCAACATATTAGAAACCGAACAAATACGTGTTGTCATATGTGCACTACAATATAAATCCGATAAATGCTCTGGTCTAAAATAATCTGAATGCGTTGCTGTACATAAACTAGTAGGTATCATTCCCGACGTAGAACACACAGTTGCCCAAACATAACCAGTCGTTACTTCATCAAAACTTCTATACTCTAGCCCTTCATGAATATCGCTCATTATATGGCCCCAAATTTGCATATGCTCATTTGAACCTTGATTTAACTGCTTTGGCTGGTCATGTCCCATCCATATGCCAGCTGTATAATACGGAGTATAACCAACAAAAGTTAAGTCTTTTTCGTCATTAGTTGTCCCAGTTTTACCTGAAACAGCCTGAGAATTAAACCATCTGTTTAACGAAATACCTGTCCCTCGTGTTATAACGTCTTGCATCATATTAGTTAACATATATGCTGTTGACTCAGATACTACTTGATACGTAGTTGGCGTGTTATCTATTAAAACATCACCATCTTTATCTAATACTTTGGTGTATAAAATTGGCTCAATATACGTTCCACCGTTAGCAATAGCTGCATATGCTGCTGTTAGTTCTAACATAGTAACACCGTTAGTAATTCCACCGAGTGCAGTTGAATACACCTTATCACTATCAACAAGAGTAGTAAAACCAAAGTTGTGTAAATAATTAAATGCTGCATCAAGCCCTACTAAATCTAGAGTTTGAACTGCAAGAGTATTTACGGAATGCCATATACCACGACGCATTGTGGATGGGCCTATATAGGTAAAGTCCCAGTTTTGCGGAGAATAAGTGCCGGGGTTTAAGTCTATAGTTATAGGCTGGTCAATTATAA
>MDJM01000081.1 GCA_001994995.1 Candidatus Parepulonipiscium sp. PG-Nuni2H_MBin01
TGACAAGGTATTTTTTCTAAAATTTATGAGGTTACTTACTCACGACTGAAGTCACGAGTTTGCGTAACCTGTTCAATCAAATCACCAATACTACCCTCTATAATACACTCCTGTGCTTTCAAAGTATTTATATCAACATCACCTGATGACATATATAATTCAACGTAATCTGCTAATAAGCTATCTATTATAAAATCTCCACTACTGCCCTCTAGAGTGAACTGGTCCGCATGTATTGTATTTATATAAGCATCTCCTAAACCCATATCCATCCCTATCTGATTTCCATATAAATTGCCTATATTCAAATCTCCACTAACATCTATATCCACTGTCTGAAAATATGAACCTGTAGGTACATAAAGTGTAATATCTGGTGTTATCTTATTTTGGTTTAGAAACATAGAAAATATCCCTATCTGTATTCTTGATTTCGTAGCCGCTCCTTCTATCTCTAACGTACCATTCTTATTTTCAACGTTTACATAACCCGTAGAGTCTAAGTTATTAATTTCTAAAGCAAACTCATCTGCTTCTATAATATTTATATTTATTTGGCTAGTATCTATAGATAAATTCTGAAAAGACTCTAATTTATAATACTCATCTATAGTTTCAGCATACGTATAGCACCTTATACCCACACCATAAAGTACTAAGCCTGATACCATCGTTCCAACTGCTACCTTTAATGCTTTATTCTTATTTAACATGTTACTCCCCCTTAATGCTCTTATCATATATATACAATACCCAATGCACCAAATGCCGCTGGAATTACACTCAATATTAAAAACCACTGTAGTGGATGATAGTAGGAAAGTTCTTCCTACTACTCATTTTATCTCCAATCATCTAAAGTAACGCTAATGCCCATTCCTGCAATTTCAATATTCGTTCCGCTGTTGCCATATTTTACACTTTGCATAGCGCTATTAGATTTATATCCACTATAGTTATCGTTAATGCTTCCACCCATTCCGTCAATGCTAATGTTATAAGCCGTGCTATCTTCAATTTCAATGTAGTTACTCATGCCCATACCAGCTAGACTAACTTTTTTTGTATCGCTATCTACAACTAAGTATACATCGTTACCCATGCCAGTTACTTCCACATAGTTAAACGCCCCGCCTACTTCAATATCTGCGCCTAATGAGTTTATCTCTAACTTATTTCCACCTTGCTTTATAGTTATATCATCTATGCCTGCACCGTTTATCTCTACATTTTTACTTACCACATCCAGCAATACCGACCCACTAAGAATGTCAGCACTATAGTCTAGCTCCGTTCCATATGGCACTTGTATATGCACATACCCAGATTCTAAGCCCATTTTATGAGTACCATTAAACATAAACTGGGTAAAACCTATTCCATTATTAAAATCCTTATCATTACTAACTCCATCTCTAAAATAAAGTACGCCGCCCGAAACATTAATGGTATTTTGCGTATTCTCAGGTACATTATTAACAATTGTAGTGTCTGTAACAGTAACAAACTCTACATCTGCCTCTTCGATTACTATTGGTAAGCACGCAGACGAAATATTAATTTTAGTTATATCTTCATAAGCTTGTGGCCCCTCTGGTAATGCTGATACGTTTACTCCCATTTTTAAGTCATTTTCTGTTAAGTTGCTGGTCGTCCATAAAAAGCCTCCATTCATTCTATTTGCTAAACTGTTTGGCTCTAATGCGTGACTGATAGTTGTATCAGCTCCTATTACTATCCCACATGCTATAATCATTCCTATTACAAATTTTTTCATTCTATTTTCCTCCTATAACTCTTTCTTATTTGTTAAAATATAACTTATTAGTTCCATAACTGCTATACAAATTGCTAAATTACCTATAGTAGCCACATTAATTCCTGTTGCTACAAGTCCATACAAATCGCTAAGTATATTAGTTGATACGCCTACCACTTTACTGCTGTTAATTAGCATAGTTATTGTAGATACTCCTAAAAACGTTGTAAGCACCCAGTTAATTGCGATATAACTAAATAGACCTACGATTTTAGCTCTTTTCACTAAGCTTCCTATTATAAGCGCAAGATATATAATCAAAATTGTTTTTGCTACAGTTAATAAACCTACAACTCCTACTTGTAGCATTTTAATCAATACTGCTATTTGTACTGATACTCCGCCAACAGTTCCTACCGCTTCCATAAACATGCTATTTAAACCTATTACTCCTTTAAACATATATGAGTAATCTACCATATCGCTCGTTAGTATCATAATGCTTAACATAAATACTATGTGTGTAATAAAATACCAAACGCCCGTTACTATAGTTTTTGATAATATAAGTTGTCTATTTGTTACTGGCAATGTAAACATTAAGTATCCTTCGTCGCCTAATAAGCTTTTGTTAAATCTGTCTATAGTAACCATAAGTAACACTACAAACTGTGCCACTAATGCGCAGCCTAAAACTACTGGAACTATGTTAAAATAAGCCGATAATACGTTATAACCTATGTTAAAGAAATTTCCATATATAAATGATGTAATTAATATTAATGCATATATTGGATAAAACTTGTTTGCTGTTGCTTTAAATTCATGTTTTATTAACTTTAATAACATTTAAACACCTCCCTAAATATTTGGTCTACTGATTTGCCATGCTCAGCCCTTAAATCATCCACATTTCCTTGTAATTTAATTACTCCATTATGAATAAATATAACATCATCGCATATGCTTTCCACTTCTTGTATTAAATGCGTCGCTATAATTAATGTACTGTCTGTATCGTAGTTTTTAATTATAGTATTTAAAATATAATCTCTACCTGCCGGGTCCACTCCCCCAATAGGTTCATCCAAAATATAAAGTTTAGCTTTCCTAGCCATTACAAGCACCAGCTGAACTTTTTCTTTAGTCCCTTTAGACATGGCTACTAGCCTATCCTCTAAGTCAATCCCTAAATCTTTAAACAGTTTTGCAGCAATAGTTGCATCAAAGTTACTGTAGAAATCACTGAAAAACTCTATAAGCTGACGAACTCTCATCCAATCATTTAAGTATGTTCTTTCTGGTAAATACGCTATATCTAAGTGAGACTGCACACCCACTTTGTTACCTTCTATTAAAATACTACCAGCGTTAGGCTGAATTAGCCCATTCATTAATTTTATAATAGTACTTTTGCCGCTCCCGTTAGGGCCGAGTAAACCTATTACTCGCCCTGTAGGAATTTCAAATGATACATTATGCAGTGCTACTTTGCCTGAATATTTTTTATTTACATCTTTAAACTGCACTAACATTGTTTTCCCCCTCTAATAATTCTTGTTGTATAAATTCCATTAACTCTTTTTTACTAAATCCTAGCGGTATTAAATTTTGCACTAGTTGTGATATATAAGTTCTTGCATACACGTTTCTTACGTCAACTATTAAGTTTTTATCTTCGGTTACAAATCTTCCTGCTGTTCTATTGCTATGCACTAGGCCCTCTCTTTCTAGCTCCGCCAAAGCTCGCTGCATAGTGTTTGGATTTACACCTGCCATTTGCGCTAACTCTCGTACGGAGCTTAACTTTTCACCTACACCAATTTCCCCTGAAATAATTTTTAGCTTTAATATATTTATCAGCTGTATATATATCGGTTTGTCATTATCAAATTGCCATGTCATCAGTTACCTCCTCACTTAAATAGTTGTTGTATCACTGTATTAACCATCTAATACAATAATACATTAATACAATTAAGTTGTCAATACTTTTTTCACACTTTTTTATATTTTTTTCCATGTCTACACAAAGTCTACACAAAGCGTATATAAAATCCAGCCCATAAAAAAAAGACTACCGCTTGATAGTCTAAACTTTCAATATAACGCTGTCTTCTGAATTTGTATTAATATCTTGCGCACTTACAGTAAGCAGATGGCCCGTGTTAATCTCAAATGTAATTTCAATATCCGGACTGCCTGCCTTAGCCTTTTGTATATCACTTAATACAAATTCACCATAATATTTATTGTCCGTTGCAACCTCTGATTCTCCTTCATAAATTTCAATTTTAATAGCCGTTTGGTAGTCATACGTAGTAGTAAATATATTTGAACGACTCGCTGGAATTTGCGTACCTTTTGGAATTAAACATGTAAATACGTTACCATTAGTAATTATACCGAGCGAATGAGCGGTTATATCTTGCACTATAGCGCCAGCTCGCAGTTGCTCTAGGCCACTCTTAAGAGCTGCTCCTTTAGCTACTAAAGTTGCTAAGTTAGCATTTGAATAAGGCTCTTGGTTAAACGTATTTCTTATTAAATCCCTAACGAATGGTAAATTAGCTGCTCCTCCAACTAAAACTATTTTATCAATATCCATATGTTTTACTTTGTTAACAGTTGTTTGTATTTTGTGGATTAAATGTTTCGATTTAGCCTCAAACTGCGATTTAGTTACTGTAAATGGTGGTATATTATGAATGTTAACTTGTTGTTCATCGAATTCACTAAGTGCAATTTTAGTTTTAATAGCCTTATCTTCTAATCTACTTAACGTGTTAGCAGGTACACCTGTAAGACTAAATATGTTAGAAAGAAATATATCCAACATAACTCTATCAAAGTCATCGCCGCCTAGTTGTGCATCACCTTCCTTAGCTAACGTAATATAGTTATCACCTCTAGTTTTAACCACGCTAACATCAAATGTGCCTCCTCCTAAGTCTACGACTAAAATCGTCTGATTAGAATTATCGCCATAAGCAATAGCGGCGGCTATAGGTTCTGGTAAAATTTCGTTAACTATAAATCCTGCATCGTGCGCAGCTTTTTTAGTAGCTTCATTTTGTTTAGAAGTAAAGTAAGCAGGCACGGTAATAGTGGCCGTTATAGGCTCGTTAGTTTGGCATGCTTGGTAAACGACTTTTAAAATTTCGGTAGCTACATCAGTCGGTGTAAAAGTTTTATTATCAATATGCCACACTTTATTATCATCGCCCATAAACGTTTTAGCCGATGTAATGCAATTGTCTGGATTAGCCGCCTTCCTTTTTAATGCCTTATTACCAACTAGTACTCCACCAATAGCGCTATAGTAAACTGCAGAAGGCAAAATAGTATTTTTACCTTCTAGTGGGATTAACTTAAATTTGCCATTTTCCAATGTAGCGCATACGGTATTAGTAGTTCCTAAATCAATTCCAACGTTCATATTATTACCTCCCATATATATCTTTAAATAGATTAAAATTATAATGTTGAATTAGTTGTTTACTTTTAGAAAATATCATAGCATTGTTTCTAATTGTATCAGCTAATTTTATATCTAAACTGTTATCATGATTTATGCGAATGTGTTCAATTAGTTTATGCAACGTATGATTAAAGCTTCGCTGCCTCGGTTGGAGCTGCAGAAGTTGTAGTAACCAATTTTGTACATTGTAATTGTGGATATGATTATAAAACTCAGATAAATCTGGGTCGTTAATTTTCATATACTCATAAATTAGAAAATGCAGTTTACCTAAACTTAAATGGCGCTCGCATAACAAATTATTTAATATAACCTCCTTATCAAATACAATTAAATTGTCGCAGTTATTTAAAAATTTAGTTTGCGACGATGTAAGATGCTCATAAGTTAGCATATAGTGGATTAATTCAGCTTTAGTTACAGCACATTTTATGCTACGAATGTGGGAAATAAAAAGTTGCTTAGTAGAACTATCAACGCTTTGTATAGTTTGAATGATTTTTGGTAAGTTATAATGTGCGTTTGGGTATATGATAACTTGAATTAGGTGTTTATTATTGTGGGATAAAATATAATCTAACGCAGCATCAAAGGCAGGTTCATTAAGCCTAACTAAAATGCTGCACCAAGATTTAAACTCATCGTAAGTGCAACTAGCAGTGTCCATTATAATGAGAGAAGCCAGTTCTCGTAGAAACTCGCGACTGCGCTTTAAATGAATAGATTTAAAATAGGCTTTAATATCTAAATGATTAATGTTAGGCAAAGTCATAAGTTTGTAGCTTAATTCGCTTGCAGTAGTAGCATTGTCTAAAACTTTGCTAAGACAAACTTTGCGAGTTTTATTATAGTGAACGTTACGTATATAAGCTTGGCTAAGCATCTGTTCGCACAAAGCTACGTCGGCATGGTTAAAGTAGATAGGGTAAATTAGCGGATTTAAATCTGGCGCATCCTGAATGGCTAAGCTCCATAGCTTTGGATTACAGTGGCTAAATATATGCTCAATAGCACTTTTAGTAGTATGGTTATGAATATCGTTAATTAGCCAATAATATTTAATGATTTCTAATGCCACAGTGTCAGCACGAAGCTTCACTAGCTTATCCCATTGGTTAGTGTAAATCATATTGCGGTATTCAATGTTTGGCGAAAACCTATCATTTAAAGATGACTTTATGTTTTGCAAACAATATAATAATTCAGTTTTAGTTATAAATTCATCAATCATAACTCACCTCCATTAATTAAAAAGTTGTCAATAGCAACTATATTGTTATCACAAAATGTAATATGAGAGTCTAGTTGTTGAATAAAAATTTCTATAATCTTATCTTTATTAAGAAGCCAGCGTATTTGCAACGTATCACCTTTAGCTACAGGCGATTTTAGCTGAGCAAACTTGGTGGCTAATTTAGTGTACTTAGTAGGATTGTTACCTTGGCCATAATATAAAGCGATTTCTAAGCGAGTTAAGTAGTCCTCGCAAATAACGTAGTTAAAAAAGCCACTATCCCCAATGTTAGCAGTTTTAGGAATAATAGTTTTAAAACTGCTGCCTTGCTTAATAATAATATCATCAGCGAGCATATCTTCAATATGAAGCTGCGTGCTGTTATAAAGATTGAAACAATAAATGGCAGCACCTTTAGAGACAGCGGTTTCAGTATCTAATAATGTAACGGGTATATCGCTAAAAAAGTTTTGAATACAAAGCTCCACCAAATAGAAATTAGCCATACCACCAGTTAAAATGACTTCGCCTATATGCTCTTTTGTCACACCAGCATTAGCTAACGTATGTGCTATAGAATTAGTCACTTTATCAGTTAAGTCGGCAAAAACGTTACATAGCAACTGATGGTTTATAACAACATCGGTTAAGTACTTGCCGTTAAGGACTTCAAAATTAGCAATAGTTTTAGCGCGGTTAATATTACGGCGCTTTAGTTCAGCATTAAACTTAAGCTTAACATCCTCCGCACAAGATAGCATGCGCGCAATAACTGTATGCTGGTCTGGGACTGGCAATTGGTGTAGAGGAAGTGAACCGTACTCAAAACGCGCAAGTAAAAATGCAGCTAAATATTGGTCAAAGTCGTCACCACCAAAATCTAGGCGAGAAGAACGGCCAATAATTTTTACGTCTAATGAGCTATTGTCATTATTAATGTTAGCAATACTAATATCAGTAGTACCGCCGCCAATATCATAAACTAAAGTGTGCCCCGGGCTAAATTTAAAACCTAAAGTATCCTTATTATGATTAATATAATATAAAAGAGCAGCAGTAGGCTCGTCCAAAATATGAACGTTAGAAAAACCAGCTAACAGCATAGCATTTTTAGTCGCTTGACGTTCATCTATATTAAAAGCGGCAGGCACAGTAACAACTGCGCCCGCTAATTTGTGACCACGAAATTGAGTGTCTATAGTATGCTTAATAGTTTTAAGCAAAAACGCTGAGCACTGCACCATATCAAAACAGCTGCCATTAGGCAACTCCACAATAGACTGAGTACCAATGCGAGTTTTAATAGAGCGGATAGTGTGCATAGGATTATGTCCGCTATCGTACTGATGACGGGCATATAAACCTGTGTATATAGAATCTTTATCAAAGTAAATAGCAGAAGGCAATGAAAATTGGTTACTTAATATATTCTTTTTGCTCTGAACCTCCCATCACTAAAGTGACGGGGTTCTTGGGTAAAGACAACCAATGTTATCTAATTTACCAAGCTATCCCCGTAGTTCCTACGGTTCTTGTA
>MDJM01000082.1 GCA_001994995.1 Candidatus Parepulonipiscium sp. PG-Nuni2H_MBin01
AAAAAAAAAAAAAAGAAAAAAAAAAAAAAAAAAAAAAAACAGATTTATACACTTAAATCAACAATATTCTCTGGTGTAAAAAATGCATAAAAACTACATCTTCTCCCAACTACTCTGTGGCACCAATCCAAATAACACAGGTGCTGATGAACCGTTTGGCAACATATACTTAAGCGTTCTAGTATGATTAGCTTTAACTGTCCCTAAATATACACCACGCTTAGCATCAGGAAAAATACCAGTTTTGGGTGCCAAAATAGCCTCGCCATTACTCCACTGCAAAGCTCCTCTAAACATATTACCTCTAGGATTAATAAACACAGCAACATCTTCATTAGCAGCAGTTATTTCAATGCTATAAATAATACCAAAATTACCTCTATTCTCAGCAATCTCATCCATAATAGGGTCCCATCCTACCACCCACTCATTAATATCCTCTCCTACCAAAAACTTCACTGGCTTATTAACATCTGTCATATCAATTTTAATATCAATATCATCCACTTCAAACGTCCCTCTAGGATGTTCATCCACATTTAAATAATTTAGAGTATCTATATCATGTTCAGTTTGATCCATATCTACAGCTGCCACAGTCATAATAACTTCATCAACAAAATGGAAATCAAACATACCCGAAATTACCATATTACGTCCCCAATTTTTATCTTCGCTAGTATAAAAAATCTTTGTCTCACCTGGAGCTAACGAATAAATTTCTTTATTTTCAGCCTCAAAATACTCATAAAGTAAAGTTTGTCCTAAAAATAAAACATCTGGAGAAGGCCCCTTAATTACACAATTGCTAATTACACCACTAATATATTTATCAGACGGATTTTCTAACACAACCATAAGCTTTTTAGCAGACTCATCCTCCATACCATGAATATGATGCAATAACACACGGCCTTGGCCAATCAAAGTCTCTTCATATAAAATACCATTATACCGAACAATCTCTGGCGAATTACTCATAACAAGAAGCCCTGCATTCTCAGTAAAATCAACAACCCTATCAGATAATCTCCTAAAATTATAGCCCGCGAAATTAGTAATAGTAACACCCTCAGACCCCCTATTAAAAACCGTCTCAAGCTCTGACATAGGCTCTCCGCCTTCAACCACAATTTTTGTCTCTATCGTCTCACTCCAATTCCCAAGCTCATCCTCAATCGTAAGCTTAACAATATACTCACCTTCATCATATATATAGCATGGCTTATCAACGATAGTATGTGCATTTGCTTCACCAATTTGTTTATAAGTATATTTATAGCTCTTAATGCGCTCATTACGCTCATTGGTATATACTAAATTAAAACAAATTCTCTCCCCAACTTCATAAACCTCTTTGCAAGGCTTAAACTTAAGTATAACAGGAGGATAATTATGAATTATATTTACTGTAGATGTATACCAATCACTCCAAAAACCATGTTCATCCTTAACCTTAACCGCTACAGTATTCTCCCCTTCCCCTAATAAACAAATAGCATCATGAACATTATCCACAGTATAATTTATATCATTTACCTGCCACATCTGCGTAGAAATCTCATCACCATCCTCATCCTTACAATACACTTGCGCTCTTACATTCTCCCCTTTTATATAGCTATCTTGCAAAAATGCAAACTCAACCTCCGGCGAATGATTTCCTTTTACAGGATTAACAACTGTAAGTTGTTGCTGACTTTCATAAAACTCTAAACCATATAAAGTTGCAATTGTTTTAAATGGAAAATACACTATCCCATCTTGCGCTACAACTGGTGCGCTAAGTACTCTTGGCACTCCATCTACAATGGCTTCGTTAGTACCTATATTTAGAACTACTTCATTTAAAGGTAATTCACTCGACTGCGTTTTTATAGTAATAAATTGATAAGTCATATCCTCCACTTCAATATCAAACTCAATTAAAAAATCAGCTAACTCCTCGTCTTCATTAGGTGTAATAGTTATAATTTCTGGCTTTGCTAAAGACGCTAAACTAGTCTCCCCCTCTACAATCTCATTATCTATAAAACCTATAATCTCATGTAAAATCACATCCTTTGGCACCGGAGCGCTATCAGTGCTCATTCGAGTATTGAGTATTTCATCTACAAATACTCTAGCTGAGATATATACAGTATCATCAATCATAGTCGGCGCAACCAATATATTTTTCATCTTCCCATATACAACTGCTTGCACATCATCTTTAAACATAATAATAGACTGCGATAACTGCCTAGATGATAATGAATCAGTAAATTCACTATCTAAAATAAAAGGTTCGTCTATAAACTCCTCAACAGAGTGTTCTAGTGGTGCTGTTTGCTCAGATTGTGTTAACACTATATCCCTTGGAGTTGTTCCTACTGGAATAGCTGTATCTTCACTAAAAATAATTTGTTCGCTAAAAATAGCTTTTTCATCGGTAACTTTAGTAGGAATACTATATACAGTAATAGGAAAAGTAGCACATAGTAATCCCGTTATAAACTTTTGTATATTCATCAAATTCTCTCCTTATAAAAAGATAGCTAAGGCATGTAGCTCTAACCACATGCCATATACCTTATTGTGTTAATCGTTCAATTTCCTTTATAACATCAGACATATCGTTTGATACATGAATACGTTTAACATCTAGAGCCGTAGTAGCAGAACGCCATTTATTTAAATCAGTAACTTGAATATCCACCAAATTACTAAGCGTTCGTACAGTAAACGAATTATGCCCAAACTGCGGATAAGACAACACAACAACATCTCTTTTTCCTAAATGCTTCTCTATAAGCTCAATGCTATAATTAACCTCATATAACAACTTAGCCTCATCTACCTTATTCATCAATGGATGGGTATGGGTATGGCTCTGTATATCAATAAGCCCACTCGCCTCCATCTCAATAGCATCATCCCAACTAAAATGTGGCATATACCTATTATCATCAACATAGCCAGTGCATATAAAGTAAGTAGCTGGCACATTATACTTTTGTAATATAGGATACGCAATCTCATAATTACTTAAGTACCCATCATCCGCTGTTATTATAACAGGTTTATCTGGTAAGCCACCCTCATTATTTAAATATTCCCACAAGTCCTTAAAATTAATTGGCGTATAACCATTTTCCAATAACTGTATAATATGTTGCTCAAATAGACTAGTCGATACCGTAATACTCTGCTCCGCTTTAGTAGGCCCCACTACATCAGCAAAATCATGATACATTAAAACTGGAATATAAGGCTTAGTGTATATAGGCTGCTCTTGGATTGAATAAGACTCCCCTACCCTAGCCGCTCTATCCTTTTCAATAGAATAATCCGTTGTAAAATATACATACTGCTCATGAATCTCATCTGAGCGAGCAAACTTAATCCCAATTTTCAATTCATTATTACCAAAAACAATATCTTCATTAGATAAATTAAATACATATGGATAGCGGTAGTTAACCCCCATTTCATATCCGTTTAATAAATAATATACATATTCAATAGGATTCTCATCAACTATCACTATATCCAACTGATTATCTACCTCATAAGTTATCTTAGAATCTGTTAACTCATAAGCTAAACCATCATTGCCACTACCATTAATTAGCGTAGTCTTACTAATAACTTCATCATACATATCCAAAATTCGGTAATCTCCACCGTCAACAAAATTATCCTGATTAATCCACACTACATTAGGCATTTGTGTTGCAATATCATAATACAAACGACTAATCAAATCCACTGCTAAATCAACATCGGCAATACAATTTACAATATTATCACGTATATATATCGTGGTATTGGAATCTATTCTATGAAGCGCCTCTATATCATTTAAAGTATAAATCTCAAAACTAATACCTTGATTTTCCTTGCCATATACAATTCCACCTATCTCAATATAATACTCAACATCTAGCAACTCTAAAGTCGCTTTAATCTCCTCAATATCACAGTTAACTGCCCTTACATATAGCTCAGTTGCAAACGGTATAACAGGCTCCAACAACTCCTCTAAATCATCATCCTCAGTAACCGTAACATGATAAAACGTATTTTGCTCACTAGGATATTGAGTTTGATAAACATCTAAAGCATATTTTACGGAAGGACTATCCGTTAAAATGTAAACTGGTGATTGGTACGGCGTTTTTATGTACGTTACATATACAGCGCTCGTTATTACTACTATAAATACTGCTAATATTATGCGTTTCATATATCTTCCCCTTTGCTGTAATTTTAATATTATTTCCCTAATTGTTAAAAGTTAACCATAACGGGATAGGGCTAAAGCAAAATGCATTATACATTTTATTTATACCTCTATTGAATTATATCTTAAATTCTTATATAATAAAAGTACAAAAATAAAAAAAGGAGAGTGAGTTATGAAAAAGTATATGAAGTATATAGCACCCTATTGGCTATACTTTATACTAGCACCACTATGTATGTTTGTGGAAGTTGCATGCGATGTACAAATACCATACTATGCTGGACAAATAATTAACCTAGGTGTAGAAAATGGTGATAGCGCACAAATAATGAAACTAACGGCAATTATGTTAGTGTACATTTTGCTGGCAATATCATCCGGGGTAGGAGCAGCGTATTTTGCAACAAAAGCATCTGTAAACTTTGCATGTGATGTTAGAGAAGATGTATTCAAAAAAATCCAAGGTTTTTCATTCGTCAATATAGACAAATTTAGCACAGGTTCACTAATTACAAGGCTGACTAACGATATAACACAAATACAGCAGCTTGTAGTAATGTGTTTAAGAATGTTAATCCGTTCACCCGGAATGCTAATTGGCTCTATCATTATGGCTTACACAATCAACAGCCAGATAGCTTTAGTATTCGTAGTTTTAGTCCCAATACTATCAATCATCATCTATGTAGTGGTACGACTATCATATCAAAAATTTGTATTCTTACAACAAAAGATAGATGAGTTAAATTCAAGAGTTCGAGAGGTATTAGTTAACATCCGTGTTATAAAAGCCTTCACTCGCGAAGAGCATGAAGAAGAAAAGTTTAAAAATGTTAACTCTACATTAAGAGACACATCTTTAACAGCTTATAGAATAACATTGCTACAAACACCGTTACTAACTATTGCTGTAAATATAGCTACCATAGTAGTTTTGTGGCTAGGCAGTGTAGCACTTGAGGCAGACCAAATATTAATAGGTGATATAAGCGCACTTATTACATATTTAACTCAAGTTCTTGCTTCGGTTGGTATGTTAGCTATGATATTTATGCAAAGCTCTAAAAGTATTGTTAGTTCAAAACGTATTTCAGAAGTACTAGATTTAGACGTAGAATTAGCGGATGGAAATAATAATAAAACTGTAAACACAGGTAATATTCGCTTTGACAACGTTTCATTTAAATATACTCATAGCAACAACGAAATGGTTCTAAATAATATATCCGTAGATATAAAATCCGGGGAGACTATTGGTATCATCGGTTCTACAGGTTGTGGTAAAACTAGTTTTGCTCACCTAATACCAAGACTATATGATACAAACATAGGCGATGTCTATGTAGATGGGGTAAATGTTAAAGATTATACACTGCATAACTTGCGCGAAGGCGTAGCAGTAGTATTGCAAAATAATATACTGTTTTCGGGGACAATAAAAGATAATCTGATGTGGGGGGATGCTAATGCCAATATGGAAACTATAGAGCAAATGGCGCAGTGGTCAGCATCATATGAGTTTATCAGTCACTTTAAAGATGGTTATGACACAACAGTTGAGCAAGGCGCAGTTAACTTATCTGGTGGACAAAAGCAAAGATTATGCATCGCTAGAGCGCTACTTAAAAAACCAAAAATAATAATATTAGATGACTCAACAAGTGCAGTTGATACGGCTACAGAACGTAAAATAAATGGGCATTTATACAACGACCTAAAAGATACTACTAAAATCATAATAGCCCAAAGAATTACATCGATTATAAATGCTTCAAAAATTATCGTTATGGATAAAGGCGAAATTGAAGCAATTGGTACACATGAGGAGTTGTTGGAAAATTGTTTAACTTACCAAGAAATTTATAATTCTCAGATGGGAGGGCTTAGTTAATGGAAAATCAATCAGAAAATAGAGACCCTGGGGGTAAGAGACCACCTAATAACAGTAGTGGACCCGGTGGAATGCCTATGGGTGGCGGTCCTCCTGGCAGAATGCCTATGGAAAAAGTAAAACTAAAAAATTCAAAAGAAACAATACTACGCCTTTGGGGATACTTAGGTAAGCGAAACTTTATGCTAATAGCTGCACTAATACTAGTATTTATAAGCAGTGCGTTTACTATACTAGCTTCATATATGATAAGACCTATAATAAACGGCCTAACTGAATATGCTGGAACAAGCACTCTTATTACAAACTTGCTAATAATGTTAGGCATATACCTAGTTGCCGTAATAAGCAGCTATTTGCAAACAAGATTAATGTTGGAAGTAGCACAAAATGCATTAGAAAAAATCCGATACGACTTATTTGATAAGATGCAAAAACTGCCACTGAAATTTTTCGATAGCAAACACAATGGCGACCTAATGAGTAGATTTACTAACGACATAGATGCAATGAGTCAAATGTTATCAACTACATTAGCACAACTAATTTCCGGTGTAACTACACTCGTTGCCACAATTGCAATTATGATTTATACCAACTGGTTTTTAACTATTATAATGCTAACAATCTCACCATTATTTAATATGTTCACCAGAGCAGTATCCAAACGCAGTATGAACTATTACAAAGGCCAACAAAAAGCAATTGGCGATTTAAATGGATTTATCGAAGAGCGTATAACAGGGCAAAAAGTAATAAAAGTATTTAACCATGAACAACAAACAATAGAACAATTCAATGAACTAAATCAAAATTACCGCGAACAATCATTTAAAGCCCAATTTATTAGCGGAACAATGGGTCCAATAATGGGCTCACTCACCCAGCTTAGTTATACAATTGTAGCATGTATTGGAGGGTTATTATGCGTATTTAGAGGATTTGATATAGGGGGCTTTACAATATTTCTTAACTACTCCAGAAGTTTTAGCCGCCCTATAAATGATATATTTATGCAAATTAATACGCTATTTGCTGCATTAGCAGGAGCAGAGCGTGTATTTGAAGTTATAGACTACCCTGCTGAAATAGCTGATGCTACAGACTGCGTAAACGTAGAAAATATAGTTGGTGAAGTAATACTAAAAGATGTAAAATTTGGCTATAACCCAGCAATACCAGTGCTAAAAAATATATCTGTAACTGCAAAACCATCACAAAAAATAGCATTTGTAGGCTCCACAGGCGCAGGTAAAACAACAATTACAAATCTACTAAACCGCTTTTATGACATACAATCAGGTGAAATTTTAATAGATGGAGTGCCTATCACCAAATACAAAAAAGCATTTCTCCGTGAAAATATTGCAATGGTACTGCAAGATACCCATTTATTTGAAGGCTCCATTATGGAAAACATTCGCTACGGTAGATTAGATGCGGCTGACTCAGAAGTAATAGCCGCTGCCCAAACTGCCAATGCCCATGAATTCATAAAAAAACTAGAATATGGCTACGATACTATATTAACAAACGATGGGGCTAACCTAAGCCAAGGTCAACGACAATTACTAAATATAGCCCGCGCAGTTATTTCAAAGGCTCCTATATTAGTACTAGACGAAGCAACATCATCAGTTGATACGCGTACAGAACGCCATATAGAACTAGCCTTAGATAGATTAATGCAATCTAGAACAACCTTTATCATTGCTCATAGATTATCTACAGTTAGAAACTCAGACATGATAGTTGTACTAGAACGTGGTGAAATAATCGAATCAGGTAATCACCAACAATTACTAGAGCAAAAAGGAAAATACCATAGCTTATATACCGGAGCTTCAAAATTAGACTAAAAAAAAACCTGCCTCTGAATAATTCAGAAGCAGATTTTTTAAAATTCAGAGTCTAACTGGGCTAACACATTAACTAAAATATCCATTTCACTATCGTTAAGAGAAGCAATTGATAATCTAAAATAATCAGCATTATTGGAAGTAGCAAACAAATCACTAGGAGAAACAACAATATTATGCTTTAGCAAAGTTTGATACATCCTAGAGCCTTGCTTAGACTTTAACCAAAAAAATAGGCCATTACGATTAGGATAAGTTTGTACCAATAAAGATGAACTACTTAATAACTGTGAAATCTTCTTATATTTAATTTCACAACTCTCTACTATATCACCACGTATCTCATCAAAAAACTCCGATTCTAAATAATACCTAACAAACCGTTCTGGCAAAGCAACTTGCATAGTATCAATAAGCCGTTTTTGGATAATTTGTGGTAATACAACGAAACTGTAGTCCAGATTAGGTAAATATAATTTGCAAAAATTATAAATATAAATAACTCTATCGCTTTTACACAAATTATAGCAAGACTTAATATCATAACTCTCATATACAAAATCAGTAAAAGTACCATCTTCAATCAACATAGTATCATACTTTTCACAAAGCTCTATAATACCTAACTTATTTTCTTCACTATAACAAATACCGGTTGGATTTTGTATATAAGGTGTAATTAATATATAAGATACACTTTGCGATTTTAACTGAGATTCCAACACCTCAAGGTCCAAACCATCAGCAGTTAAAGGGATTTCAAGCACCTTAAAACCTAAATAACTTAGCGTTGAAGTATAACTTAAATCGCGATAAGCCTCCACACAAATAGTAGAAGTAGCAGACAATTTCATAAGCTCTAACAAAAAATTAGGAGTATCTTGAATCAGTCTAGCATAAGGATTAGAAGCGGTAACCCCTACAGTTTGTAAATAATCACAAATAGCCTGACGAATAAGCTGTCTTTCTCTATTTAAAGGGTCAACAAAAGCAGACCACCCTTCATCATCTAATATATCTGTCATAAGCTTCTTGCAAATATCAATATTAAATAACTCACGTGGAAAATACGTCTTGCTACATGGCATAGGCGAAAGTTCTTTCTTAGATTCAATATTAAACTTACTTTGTGGCGCAACATAAGTGCCACTACCTATATGAGCAATAACATAACTCTTAGATTCAAGTAATTTATAAGCATTAACAACTGTATCTCTATTGATTTTTAACTTACTAGATAAGAGTCTTATAGTTGGCAGTTTAGTTTTAGGTGGCAAAGTACCATCGTCAATCAGACGAATAAGTTCGTTAGCTAATTGTATATAGAGTGGAGTGGGATCGGATTTTGAAATTTTTATTGCACAGAACATAAAATATCCTCCTTTAAAGCATGTATAAATATATATATATTACAACCGATACCAAATTATCCCTAGTTAAAAACCTTAATTAACAATCATATTTCTTCTTAATCCTTATATCAGTCCCTAAAAACTGATAGAGCGTATAATTACCTAAAAATCTAGAAGAAACCCGTTCAGAATAATATAAAGCCCACTCAGAAGGCTCTAAATTAGTAGAAACTATAGTAGAAAACTTATTTAAATGACGTTCATTAATAATATTAAATAAATCCGGCCCCGTAGTCCCCGCCCGAAATTCAGCACCCAAATCATCAATTATTAACAAATCCACAGTAAGCATTGTTTCCAAAATCCCTTTAGCCTCTTGCGAAACTTCTTCCTTATTAAATGTTAGGTTAGATAATAATTTCCCTAATTGATTAGCAGATAAATATAATACAGTACAACCATTATCTAAAAGCTCTTTAGCAATACAATTGCATAAAAAAGTCTTTCCTAGCCCTGGTTTACCTTTAAAAATAAGATTTTTATATTCAACTCCAAACGTTTCAGTGTAAGCCAAAATCTGCTTATAAATATAATGCATTTGCTTTCTAGGCGATACATTTAATGTAGAGTCAATATCAGTAGAGTACAAATCTAAATCAAAAGTATCAAAACTTTCCACATCTAACGAATTATTAATATTAGAATTTTTATAAGCCAAATTAATAAGCGCTTGAGTAAAGCACGTGCAAGTCTTATTCTCAATAAACCCAGTATCCTCACAATGCTTACAATCATATATAGGATCCAAATAATCTTTAGAATAATTATGCTGCTCTAACAACGCGTGTTTTTGTCTCGTTAAATTATTTGCCTCATCTTTATACTCCTGTGTAGAAGTACCTTCAGGTGCAGTTAACATCATCCTAACAAGCTTCATCCCACTACTGCTTAAAGTATTTTCAATCTGCTCAATCTCTGGAATTTTATTATAAATCTCCTCTTTACGCTGTCTACTAACCCTAATATTAGCCGTACGCTTCATATCAAACTCACGTAAAATCTGCCTATAATGCTTTTGTTTTTCTGTCATCCTAACACACTCTCCCTAATTTTTTCATGATACTGCCTCTCAAGTCGGTCAATTTCATTATAGTCTAAATTATGTGACGACATTGCATAAAACGGTTGAGTTTTACTAACTATCTTATGTCTTTGAGGAGGCTCTTTACTAACTTTCTGCTCTTTAACAACCTGATACTTTTTATCTAACGCTTCAATATCCTCCAAAATTTTAACCCCTTGCTCATGCCACTTTGTCAAAATAGTATCTAAGTAGTTTAAATTCGGTTTTTGTATATTTGAAACAGTACGATTACAACCCTCAAGAATTACATTCAAAGGCAATCTATACTCCTTAAGCCACTTATCAAAAAACTGTTCTTGTGCTGGGGACACTATAGCACTAGACATACCTAAACTTTTTAAAATTTTATAATGCTCCTGATTCTTTATAACCTGCGCCTTAGCCTCGTCCACGCTCTTAATATCATCATCATTCCAAGATGTAGCCACTTTCTCAATATACTTTAACTGAGTATGATTATTAGACAAGCAATACTCAAATAAATATTCAATTAAATCTATAGGCATATTTAGCCAATCATAAAAGCCGTAAATCACCTTCTGGTCAGTAGGCGATAACATTTTACCTAAACACTGCTCAGCCATTAAAAACAACTCATTAATCGATTGATTATGCTGCCTAATTATATTTAGCTCTGCTTGCGAATACTCAGGGCGCATTTGTAACCTAAAAGTTTTAGGCTTAACTTGCGCTGCTGGGTCTTCTAATACAAACGTAACATTTTTATTTTCATCAATCTTTAAAACACCCTGGCTATCCCAATACCTCAAAGCATCATTAACCTCCGACTCAAGCATATCAAGCTGCTGAGCAACATTCTTAACAGCAATATCAGTTCCTTGCTGAGAATACGAATTAATAATCAAATACACCTTAATATATGAGCCATGTGATTTGTGTAAAAAATCGCGTATAAACCATACCGGTACCTGTATAGCTTGAATATTGTTATTATTAAATTTAAGCATAAAAAGCCTCCTATATCAACTAATAAAAAATCCCTTATTATAAAATCAATAAGGGACTTTTACTACACTTTATTTTCCTAGTAAAATATCAGCTACCTGATTAATATTACCAGCCCCCATAGTTATAATTAAATCATCAGGGTTGCAAGTTAGAAGCAAATAATCAGCAATTTCATCAAAACTATCAATATATGTTACATCAGTTCCGCCTTCAGCAAGTAACTTCTCAATATCTTTAGAATGTATATCCCCCGGGTTCTTCTCCCTCGCCGCATATATATCAGTTAAAATTATATGCCCGTACGTTCCTAAAGCCTGTGCAAACTCATTCAAAAACGCTTTAGTTCTAGTATACGTATGTGGCTGAAATACCACATATAAATTTTTGTGGGGATACTTCTTTGCTGTTTCTAACGTTGCTTTAATCTCTGTAGGGTGATGAGCATAGTCGTCAATAATTGTTACGTTATGAATGCAACCCTTATATTCAAAACGACGCTTCGCTCCTGAAAAATCTACTAAATACTCTTGAAGAACACTAAATGGCACTTTAAGGAAATTAGCCACAGCACAAACACTAAGTGCATTAAGCACATTATGTGAACCAGTTACTCCAATAGTCAGCTCGCCTAAAACTGTACCATTATAATTTACTGTAAAAGTAGCACACGCTTTATCATTGAAACTAACATTAGTAGCATACCAATTTGCACTATCATCTAACCCAAAAGTTTCAATACAACATTTCACATCAGCCGTATTAGGAGCTGAATTTTTATTAATTACCAAAAAGCCGTCCGATGGTAATAAGTTCGAGAATTTTGTAAAAGAGTTTCTAATATCATCTAAATCTTTAAAGAAATCCATATGGTCTGCTTCCACATTTAATATAATACCAATTTTAGGATTAAAGTCAAGGAAGCTATTATGATATTCACAAGCTTCAGTCAGAAAAATTTCATGCCCACCAATATGAATATTGCCACTTATTGCCTCAACTATACCGCCAACAGTAATAGTTGGATTTTTATCTGCACCAAGCAGTACATTAGCCAACATAGAAGTAGTCGTAGTCTTACCATGAGTACCAGCTACACATATAGGGCAATCATACATTTTCATAATAGAACCTAGAAACTGTGCACGAGTTTCTACCTTATTAATAGTATCTTTAGCTTGGATAAGCTCCGGATTATCATCCGCGATTGCAGCAGTATAAACAACTAAGTCAATATCCGGCGTAATGTTACTCCTACTATGCGTAGGCATAATTGTTACCCCTAAACTCTCAAGATGCCTAGTCTCCTCAGAAGCCCTCATATCCGAACCACTTACCTCAAAGCCCCTGTGATGCATAATCTCAGCTAACCCACTCATACTAATGCCACCAATACCAATAAAGTGTATCCTTTTTACGTTTGTCATTTTCCATATTCCTCTCTTAAACAAATCTGTTTCAAATTAATTATATGCATACTAATTAATTTTCATTATATAACAAATATTGCAGGGGGCCAACGCCTATTATAAAACTTTATTGCACTTTGTATGTATATTTATGTTATGTAAAGTTAATACTAAGGATAATGCTGAAAAGAACGGACAGTATTAAACAATATGACAAATACAAAAGTTTTAATTTTAGCATTTTATGTGTTGTCTTAATTGTTAATTTGTGGTACAATATTATTGTAATAAAAAATATGAACTCATAAGGGGGCAGAACAGAACATGAAAAAGGAAATGATTGCGATGTTGTTGGCAGGAGGTCAAGGTAGCAGGCTCGGAGCGTTGACTCAACAAATTGCAAAACCAGCTGTAATGTTTGGCGGGAAATATAGAATTATTGACTTCCCATTAAGTAATTGTATTAACTCAGGAATAGATACGGTTGGGGTATTGACACAGTACGAGCCGTTAGTATTAACAAAACATATAGGAATAGGTATTCCTTGGGATATGGATTTAGCTCATGGCGGCGTTACTGTGCTTTCTCCATTCGTAAGTGGTAATCAAGGTGAGTGGTATTCTGGAACGGCAAATGCGATTTATCAGAATATTAAATTCATAGACACTTATGATCCTGAGTATGTTTTAATTTTATCAGGTGATCATGTTTACAAAATGGATTACAATGAAATGTTACAATACCATAAAGAAAAAGGTGCAAGCGCAACAATTGGTGTTATAGAAGTGCCTATGGAAGATGCACATCAATTTGGTATAATGAACACAGATGATTCTCATAAAATAATCGAGTTCGAAGAAAAACCAGAAAATCCAAAAAGTAACTTTGCTTCTATGGGTATATATATATTTGATTGGAAAGTATTAAAGAAAGCACTAATTGATGCTAATGAGCAACATTCAGACAGTGATTTTGGTAAACATATTATACCTGATTTATTAAACCAAGGTAAACCATTATTTGCGTACCCATTCAGATCATATTGGAAAGACATCGGAACAATTGAAGCATATTGGCAAGCAAACATGGAATTATCTTATATTGTACCAGAATTTAATTTATATGATAACTTCTGGAACATCTACACTAACTCCGATAATCATGGACCACAATTCATAAGCAACGATGCAACTGTAGGCCATTCATTAATTTCAAAAGGCTGTGAAATTGAAGGAGAAGTTTATAACTCAATATTAAGTCCAAACGTAAAAGTGGAGCCAGGAGCAGTAGTTAGAAATAGCATTATAATGCAAAACACTGTTATAAAATCTAATGCAAGTATTGATAGATGTATAATATCAGAAAACAGCAATATCGGTGCAAACGTAAAACTGGGTGTTGGCGAAGATATAATTAACGTGAATAAGCCACGCGTTTATGATAGTGGTATATCTGTAGTTGGAGCATTTACAACAATACCAGATGGAGTTGTAGTTGGTAAAAACTGCGAGATAGCAGGAAACACAACTAACGACCATTATCAAAACAACAAACTAGAGAGCGGGCAATCTTTAATTGTAGAGGGAGGACTGTAAATGAGAGCGGTAGGTATAATATTAGCTGGGGCTAAAAGAAGCTCTATGGGCGTTTTAACTGAGCACAGAAATAATTCGGCAATGCCTGTTGGCGGAGCATATCGTACAATTGACTTCGCTTTAACTAACTTTAGTCAATCAGGAGTAAAAAAAGTTGCAGTAATTTCTCAGCACAGCACAAGATCTTTGGCAGATCACATCTCATCTTCAAAATGGTGGAATTTCGGACGTAAAAATAGCGGTATCTTTTTATTTACGCCTGATATGGTAAACGCAGATAGCTTTTCTTTTAAAGGCACTGCAGATGCAATTTACCAGAACATACAATTCTTAAAAAGAAGTCAAGAACCTTATGTAATAATTTGTCCAGGTGAACAAGTTATAAGAATTGACTACAACAAAGTTATCAAATACCATGAAGAACAAGGGGCAGATATTACTCTAGTATGTAAAGATATGGGTAATGAGTCTGTTCTTGACTATGGGGTTGCAGAACTTGATGAAGAAAATAGATTAGTTGGGTTTGAAGAAAAACCACTTGACCCACAAAGTTCAACTATTTCTCTTGGGATTTATGTTATCGAAAGACAGCTACTTATCCAACTTCTTGAGCAACTTAACAAAGAAGGAAGACACAGCATCGTTACAGATATAATCATGAGATATAGAAAGAAACTTAAAATTGTTGGTTACATGTTTGATGGATACTGGCAAACGCTTAAAAACATCGAAACATTGTTTGCAACTAACATGGATTTCTTAGATCCAGAAAAAAGAAGCGAAATATTTAGCAACGGATACGTTTATACAAAAGCTAAAGATGATCCACCTGT
>MDJM01000083.1 GCA_001994995.1 Candidatus Parepulonipiscium sp. PG-Nuni2H_MBin01
GTGACTGGGCCCTTGGAGAGGAGCGGTCTCTTAATACTTCTCAGTTATTATAACAAAAAGATTTAAAATTAGCTGCTACAACTCTTTTTATTCAAATGTGACATAGCAACCATGTTTGTCAAACCTCTCCTAAATCTTCATGTAGCATGGCTTGCCTCTCAAGAGGTCTTTTTGTGAAGCACTTTCGTTTCCTACACACTCTGACCTCCTGCACCTTTTCACGTTTGAATCATTGCCGCGTATGTGCTCAACAAGACATTTATTTTGAAAGCCAAACCCGGAAGTCACGCTATCTCGGGCACAGCCGTTAGCTTGATGCTAGTGAGAAAAGCTCACGATTACTTCTGAAGGACGGAAAGAAACACAGTCACTGCTCGGAACACTTTTTCATCTTTTGAACCGTCTCAGCAGGATAAGATATATATTAGCAGGTAAGATGTGAGCTGTGTATCTGCGGCTGGATGTTAGCCTCGCTGTTTTATGGCCTATTGTCGTTTCAGGCCGTATTGCTGGCGTACAAGCTGAGCTGCTCTCTTTTCACAGGGATACATCACGTATGGCGCTCTTTACTTCGAAACGGTTTGCGAAGACCCGCGCCTGTCATGATAATTTCCCACATTTAAAGGGAAATAATCGCAGTTATTCGTGTTCGAGCAGGAACATAATGTCGAAGTGTCATATTTTCCAACCATCGACCTTTATTTCCTTTCATGAAAAGGCCTTGGGAGAGATTTCGGGGCGTTGAGATGTTCATAGTGAAAAATGTTTTCAGTTACAGCTAGTTTAGTGGAGAAAGAGACACACACCCCCTTTAATTCAAAACTTTGCGAGAGCATTTTGAGGCACTTTTTGTGTTTCACTTGTTCTCGACACAAATCGAGCACAACCTCGCCATGTAGCACAGGATTGGGATATGAGAGCATGAGAGTGAAGAGCACAGGTTGAAATAAAAGATATTTGGTATTATTTACAGGGACAGTATTGTGTGTTTGCACGCTGGCTCCGCTGCTGAAGCCGCCGCAGTGAAATCCTGGCCCTGCTATCATGGCTGTAATGGCTCTATCAAGGCGTCGCAGCACACTGCTTTTGTGATTTTAAAAACACCCACTTTCGTTTGTGGACTATAAAGGACTGGATAGATCGTTTTTTAATCTTCATATTTAATCTGTATGTCGCTCCTCCAGTGCAGTATGGACAACATCAAGCAGACTATCTGCAAATGACACATTTGGAGGTTTTGTCTACTCTAGAAGACACACACTGATGGATTTGTAAGCAATCTTGCATGATTTTTAAGAAAATGTTGATTAATACAAACATAAAATGTCAAACTTAACATGCAGCTGAAAATGATACAATAAATCATTTAAATCCTGGTAGTGTGTATTTCTTAACTGCTTATCATAACATGCTTTGTAGTCTTAAATAGCACATTTCCACCTAATAATTTCTCTTCACAGATTAGGTTGGCTGCTAAACATGTGGTAGATAGAATATTGAGGCAGACTGCATGTAAAATGGGAAACGTGTTGCAACATTTGCACAGAAACTACCATGTTGGGCAGGTCTGTAATTAAAAGAAGCCCCAATGTTTTAAGATAAACTGTGTTGCATCAGATCTGATCCTGCAGGTTCAGTATCCCGCTGATGATTCCTCTTCCTGTTCCTTGTTAATCTGATTCGGATCTGGGATGACTGATGGGGATCGTTGTTGTGTTGTGGCTGGTTTTGTCTGCAACTGCGATGTTCTCTGATGAAATATGTGACCCGCCACGAAAACAGGCAGGATCTTACAAAATACTGGGATTGATCGGCGAATATTAGCATACACTTATTCTATACCACCACTGGCGATTAGAAACTCTCCATAACTCACTTTACCAGAGCTGACAAAGTGTCCCGAGAGGCTGATGTGTAAAGGACACAAGCTTTTCTTATGAGACTTTCATGGTTCTAATCTGGAGTTACTTGCCATCGTAGTTGAGTCAAAAGTTTTGTTTCCAGCTGTTTCTGGGAAGGAGTTTCAAATGGCTCTTTTCCACGAGGTTTTATTCATTATTTCACAATAGTCAGATTTAGTTGGTGAAATACACATTACCAGGATTTTCAGGACACAGTTTCCTCTTTGGCAACTGAATCATTAAGGGACACCTTTACTACACAGATTTGCACATGTTTACACCTTGTTATCAACCCATTAATAAAGAAAAAGCTCAAACCCTGCTGTCTTGTTACATTACTGCTAATATGTTGGGCTGTTATTGTCATCACATTTGTTTTTATCCGCATCAGCAAGGACTCTGGGCATCATCTACATACTGTATACATTTAAAAGACTTAAAAGATCCAGTTTGAATCAGATATGAGCTGTGATTGAGGGCTGCATGATGGATGCATTAATTTAATACATGAGCTGTTGTGCTGATATCATAGAGGACATAGCAAGGCAGTGATGCTTTGTAACTGCCTCTGAGGATCTCTCAGCATGTAAAATGTAAAGTTATCTTGTCATTTTCTTCCAACAAATTAAGTTGATATATACATTTTTTTTTTTCATCAGAACTGTTGGCAAATAATAAAGCTGTCAGTCATGTCAGGACAGAGGAAAGGAGCCGCAGCACGACTGCCTAAATGTGCCTTCTGCAGAACCAACCGGGACAAGGAGTGTGGGCAGCTGCTAGTGTCCGACAGCCAGAAGGTGGCAGCCCACCATAAGTGCATGGTGAGGAGAGCACATTGTTCTCAAACAGCCTGTGATCCTTCAGGCATTTCTGCAAACCCTGTCACATATGTATATGCTTGAACATATGTTAACAGTTTAGAAAAAAGAAAGGGGGGAAAAAAAAAACTTGTGGATTTTTCTATGTTGTTGTTGTTTTATTTAGAAAACATCTGCATTTGATAAAACAAAAAAAAAAAAAGAAAAACTATGAAAACCAGACACAATAAATTGGTTTATCAGGAAAAAAAAAGACATTTTTCTCCCCTAAATTATCTTGAATTGCTCCAATTTGTCGTTCGTCACCAGGGTGATCCTGACCTTAATGTTCAGAAAACACAGCTCTACTTCCTCTCACACGCCAATAAAAAAATTAGGACTAAATAAAAAGGAAAAATCAGGATTGTATTCTAAGGGTATATCACTGTGAAATCAGCGTTGTTGCTAGTGGAAAAACGTGAAATCTACGTTAACCTCTACAGTGAAGTGGAAAATGGTGCATCAGCAGTAGTCAAGGAAAACAAAAATGAAGATATTGCACTCATTATCATCGTTATGTCGGAAGACTGCACACACCAATGCATGCCCTGTCTGAATGTCCTCTGCAGCTCTTCTCCTCGGCCCTGGTCACATCTCACTCAGACAGTGAAAACATTGGAGGATTTTCAATTGAGGATGTGAAAAAGGAGATCAAGAGGATCAAGGTATTCAAGGAGAGCAAGGTATTCAAGGGGAAAAAGGAGAGCAAGGGGATCAAGGTATTCAAGGAGAGCAAGGAGAACCAGGTCCTAAAGGAGATCAAGGGGATCAAGGTATTCAAGGTCCAGAAGGTCCAGAAGGTCCAGAAGGTCCAATGGGTCCAGAAGGTCCAATGGGTCCAGAAGGTATTCAAGGAGAGCAAGGACTTCAAGGTGAAAAAGGAGATCAAGGGGATCAAGGTATTCAAGGTCCAGAAGGTCCAATGGGTCCAGAAGGTCCAGAAGGTCCAGAAGGCCCAGAAGGTCCAGAAGGTCCAAAAGGTCCAAGAGGTCCAAGAGGTCCTCAAGGTGAAATGGGTCCTCAAGGCGAAATGGGTCCAGCAGGTCCACAAGGGTGCGAAGGTCCAGAAGGTCCACAAGGCCCAGAAGGTCCAGAAGGCCCAGAAGGTCCAGAGGGCCCTCAAGGCGAAATGGGTCCAGCAGGTCCAACAGGAGCTACAGGAGCTACAGGTGCTACAGGAGCAACAGGCCCAATGGGTCCAGAAGGCCCAGAAGGCCCAGAAGGTCCAGAAGGCCCAGAAGGTCCAGAAGGCCCAGAAGGTCCAATGGGTCCAGAAGGTCCAATGGGTCCACAAGGTCCAGCAGGTGCAGTAGGTGCAACAGGTGCTACAGGCGCAACTGGCGCAACTGGCCCAATGGGTCCTCAAGGTCCAATGGGACCACAAGGTCCAGCAGGTGCAGTAGGTGCAACAGGTGCTACAGGTGCTACAGGTGCTGAAGGCCCAGAAGGCCCAGAAGGTCCAGAAGGTCCAGAAGGTCCAGAAGGTCCAATGGGTCCAGCAGGTCCAACAGGAGCTACAGGAGCTACAGGAGCTACAGGTGCTACAGGCGCAACTGGCGCAACAGGCCCAATGGGCCCAATGGGTCCAGAAGGCCCAGAAGGCCCAGAAGGTCCAATGGGTCCAGCAGGTCCAACAGGAGCTACAGGAGCTACAGGCGCAACAGGTGCAACTGGCCCAATGGGTCCAGAAGGTCCAATGGGTCCTCAAGGTCCAGCAGGTGAAAATGGTACTTCAGACACATTAGGCTCTGGAAATACAATTATCTATGCTCAAATGATGAATATGCTATTTATATCAATCTCATCATTACAAATCTCAATTGGAGGACCTTACGATAATTTCGACTCAATTCCTAATATTGAAAACGTAGTAATAAACCTTTATACTAAAGTAGAAAACCTTTGCGAAGGCGAAACTTTCTATGAAAATGTAATCATTCCTGACCAAACAGGTATGCCACTTGGATTATATAAAGCAGTTGTTAATGCTACTACAAATCCAACTGTAAAAATCCTATCTATTGGCGATGTGCTTGGTGTATTTGCTAAAGCAGATTCTGAAATCGGCCAAAAAATTCATAGAAGCGTACTACCATCTGCTTATGAAGGCGCTGAAGCAGTAGGCTCTTCAAACTGGTACGAATTTTTAGTAAGGCATATGTCAGATAACAGAGACCCTAAACTAAGCCTAACATTATACAGCTACAACGGGCAAGCAAAATTCCGCGACGCAGAATTAATAGGATTAACAAACTCATTCCTAAGAGTAAGAATAACTGGAGCTAACAACGTAGTAGAAATAGGAACAATTGCTCTTAACGAAATTGCAAGTGTAGAATATTCTTACGAACCTAAAACAAAAAAGCGTAAATAACAATTGAAAACACTAAGGCTTTAGGGAAAATTTTTCCTTAAAGCCTTTTTTTGTTATTAATCAAAGTTACACATTTTCGCATACTGCTCTATATTATTGGATTGACATACAACAATTCACTAGGTATAATAATTATATACAAAATTCAAAGGAGGCTATATGGATAATTTATATTTAGCACTTACTGTAATATTTCCGTTGTTTTGCATGATGAGTTTAGGGTACTTTCTTCAACGCATCAATGTTTTAGACAAACCTTTTGTAAAAAAATTAAACCTCTTATGTTTTAACGCTTTTTTACCTTTAGTTATTTTTCTTAACATTTATAATAGCGATTTTTATAGCTTATTTTCTCCTAAACTTGTAATTTTTGGTATGGCTAGTGTCACTGTCGCTTTTATAGCTTTAATGATTATAGTTCCTAAGTTTGTTGAAGAAGACATTAATAGGGGTGTTGTGATTCAAGGAATTTTCCGTAGCAACTTTGTTTTATTTGGTGTTCCTATTGCCATCTCTTTGTATGGCAGCGAAAACGCGGGAACTGCTGCTATTTTAACTGCTTTTATTGTTCCTCTTTTTAACTTGTATTCAGTTGTCGCACTTAACTTATTTTCTGGTACACAGTTTAGTAAAATAGAACTTGTAAAGAAAATTTGTAAAAACCCTTTAATCATAGGCGCTATGGTTGCTTTCTTATTCGTTTTCACCGGCTTTAGAATGCCTTCAGTTTTAGAAAGTACTATTGCTGATATTGCGGCTATTGCAACTCCTCTTGCCTTAATTACACTGGGAGGCAGCTTTCAATTTGGGGATTTAAAAAAGTTTAAAGAACTCCTTACTATATCTGTGTTTGGTAAGCTAGTTATTATTCCTGTCATCTTCTTATCTATAGCAATATTGCTAGGTTTTAGGGATGTTGAACTTGCTTCTTTAATGATTATGTTAGCTAGTCCTACAGCAGTTGCATCCTTTACTATGGCTCAAAGTGTTAACGCTAATGATGAACTAGCAGGACAGATTGTTGTTATGACTTCTTTATTTTCCATCTTTACTATTGTCTGCTGGATTAGCGTTCTTAAAAATTTTGGATTTATGTAATTACATATTTAGCTCAGTTCCTTTTTGGAATTGGGCTTTTTATTTATATTAAGGAGGAATTATGAACAAAATTTTAAAAGGAAATTTTATTTTTACAGATGAAAACCGTAACTTAGTTATTAAACCAAATGCTTATGGTGTTTGTGAAAATGGGCTGTGTCATGGAATTTTTGACCAAATCCCGATTAGATACTTAACTTATGAAGTGCTAGACTTTGATGACTGTTTAATAATACCTGGCTTATGCGACTTACATTTGCATGCGCCACAATACGAGGTTCGCGGTGCTGGTATGGACTGCGAGTTACTAGATTGGCTTAATAAATATATCTTCCCTGTGGAACGTAAATATTCTAACCTACAATATGCTAAAGTAATGTATAGCCGTTTTGTGTCTGGATTATTGGCTAGCCCTACAAGTCGCGCTGTAATTTTTGGTACCATTTTTAAAGAGTCCACCTTAGAACTTATGAAACTTCTAGAACTTTCTGGATTACACACTTTCGTTGGTAAAGTTAATATGGACAGAAATTCTCCTTCCTATTATATGGAGTCTAGCGTTGCTACGTCTATTTCAGATACTATCGCTTGGCTTGAGCAATGTAATTTTACTAACACTTTACCTATTATTACGCCTAGATTCGTTCCATCTTGTTCGGAAGAGCTTTTGCACAAGTTAGGAGAGCTACTATTTTCATATAATTTAAACGTACAATCACATTTATGCGAAAATATAAATGAGGTTGATTTAGTTAAACAACTTCATCCTAACGAAAATAGTTACAGCGCTATTTACAATAAATATTCGCTATTTGGCTCTATTAATAAATCTATTATGGCTCACTGCGTGTACTGTTCTGATGAAGAAATAGAACTTAGTAAAAAAAATAACGTTTTCGTAGCTCATTGCCCTTCTGCGAATATTAACTTGGCCTCAGGTATTGCTCCTATTAGGCTATTTTTGGATAAAGGTGTAAACGTAGGATTAGGTACTGACATTGGAGCTGGTCACAGTCTTAACTTATTTAACGAGATGGTTTGTGCTATACAGTTATCCAAAATATCTAAGCTAAAACCCCTCTCTATACAAGATGTATTTTTTATGGCTACTAGAGGCGGCGGCTCCTTCTTCGGTAAAGTTGGCGCTTTTGACCTAAACTTTGACTTTGATGCCTTAGTTATTGATGATTCTAATATTAACTTAGATGGCAACTTTAGTCTTTCGCAACGTCTAGAACGCTTAATTTATTTATCAACTGAATGTCAATTAATTAGCAAATTTGTTAAAGGCGTAAGATTATTTTAGTGCATGGCTAAAATTTATTAACTTTATTCTAGTAGTTCCAACATATTAATTGTATATATTTACTTTTGTCTTATAAAGCTTCTACCTTATTTTTAGCTAGTAGTTGACGAATTGCCTATAATAGGGTATTCTTTTAAGTAAGAAACAATTTTTTGGAAGGAGACCCTCGCGATGCTAAATGATATAAAGACAATGGCAGTTCATAGTGGCTCGTTTCATGCGGATGATGTTTTTTGTGTAGCAATGATGCAGAGCATAGTGGATGATTTGGAAATTATTAGAACGCGCGATGAAGATATTTTAAAAAAATGCGATATTGTTGCTGATGTTGGTGGCGGTAAATACGACCATCATGATTTAAACAAACGTCTTAGACCTGATGGCATTCCATATTGTGCTTTCGGTCTATTATGGCAAGATTACGGCAACGACTATATTAGAAAAAATTTCAGCTTTCTTTGTGAAGATAAAGTACAGGATATTGTTGATAAAATCGCAGTTAATTTTATAACTGAACTAGATGCAAATGATAATGGTGTAGATATTATTAAGTGTGATTATCCTATTATGACTCTATCTAAAATTATTGATACGTTTGCTCCTCATGGTAGTTACGATATTGATAAATACTTTTTTAAGGCGGTAGATTTTGCTACCCATCTGCTTAACGTTGTTGTTTCAAAAGAAGTTAGGTATTACGATGATTTAGAATATATTCAAGATTTATTACGCTCTCAAGACACTTCTTGTGGCTACTTAGTTTTGGATAAACGGATTAGTTGGAAAGAGCCGTTACTATTATGTGATACTAATAAGGCTATAAAGTTCGTGGTGTATGAGGATTTAAGTCAAAAGTGGATGGTTCAAAACGTTCCTATTGTGTTAGGGGAGTTTCATGCAAGAGCTTATTTACCTAAAAGCTGGGCGGGGCTTAGTCAGCAAGAGCTAGATGTGGTTACTGGAATAGATGGCTGTATTTTTTGCCATCCAGCTCGGTTCTTATGTGGAAACTCAACTAAAGAAGGTGCTATTAAACTGGCTAAGCTAGCCTTAGCTCAATGCTAATATTAGAAAAAATTTAATTTAGAATTTGGAGGATTTATGAAAATACAAGAATCAGCAGAAAATTATTTAGAAATGATATTAATGTTAACTAATCGATTGGGGCAAGTTCGTTCCATTGATATTGCTAATGAAATGAACTTTTCTAAACCAAGTGTAAGCATTGCCATGAAAAATCTTCGTACTAATGGATATGTTGATGTTGATAATAAAGGTCATATTAAACTTACCGAAAAAGGCCTTTCGATTGCTAATAGTGTTTATGAGCGGCATAAGTTACTATCGCAATTTTTAGTTCACATTGGGGTGAATGAGGAAACTGCAAAAAAAGATGCTTGCAAGATGGAGCATGATTTAAGTGATGAGTCGCTTATTAAATTAAGGGAATTTATGGCTGATAAATAGAAAAAACTCTGCAATTTAGCAGAGTTTTTTTGTCGTCCCACGCTTTATTATTTAAACGTAATTTTTTCAACAAAAGTACTTATTCTAGTATCTGTACAACTAAACAACTGCTCTATTGGTCCATGTGAGAGTACGTGCCCTTGTTCAATAAAAATATAATAGTCAGCGAACTTTCTCGCAAAATTTAATTCATGCGTCACTATAATAATATCAGCCTCTTGCTTAAGCTCTATAAGCGTTTTCATAACTTCGTAAGCTAATTCAGGGTCTAACGCACTTGTAGGTTCATCTAGCAATAGCAAATGTGCTCCTGATATTAACGCTCTTACTATTGCAACACGTTGTGCCTGCCCCCCACTTAACTGATGTAATTTTTTATCTTTATGCTCTAAAATCCCTACCTTTAAAAGCCACTTTTCCGCTAACGTATACGCTTCTATTTTAGCCATTTTATAAGTATGAATTAAATGTATCGTTATATTTTCCATCACAGTTAAATTAGGAAATAGATTATCATGTTGAAACACATAGCCTACGCCTTTAAGGTAATCTTTATACTCACTTAATCCCACAATTTCTTTATTATTTAACTTAAGCGACCCACTATCAGCCTGCTCAATAGTTCCAATAATTTTAAGCAGTGTACTTTTACCTCCTCCACTAGGACCTACAATTGCTAATGTCCTTATGTTTTCTAAGTTAAGTTGCTGAATATTTAAAGCTTTTTCTTTACCAAATGATTTTATGAAATTGTTTATAATTATATCCATTTTAATCTCCAACTTTTCTATTTAACCAATATGCAAAAAAGCTTAGTGGTATTGTGATTGTTAAGTAGCCAATCGCTAAAATTACATACCCGGTAACAAAATCAAGTGTTCGCGAGTTAAATAAATTTATATATTGTGTGAATTCCGGTACTGAAATTAATGATAGCAGCGCTGTGCTTTTTACTAATAATGCAAAGTGGGTTGTTAACGTTGGCAAAGTTGCCTTAATCATTTGCGGTAATATTATCTTTTTTATACACACGCTTTTTGGCAGTTGTAGTATATGCATCATTTTAAATTGTTGAGGTGAAATATCATTGTATGCTCCCTCAAATGTTTTGGCAAAGTAACATGACATATATAAAGAAAGAATTAACGTTCCGCCAATAATCGGGTCGCGTATTCCTATAGCTGATGTTAGGAAAAAATATAATACTATAATGTGCACCATTAATGGTACTCCTAACATAATTTGCGTAAAGGCAATGTATAAGTAATTTAGCGCATCATATTTTGATATAGTCATAAAAAATAAGACTGCACTAAATGTTAAGCTAACTACTAAAGCAACTAAGCTTAGCCAAATAGTTCGTCTATACCCCTCAGTTATTAAATCGCTATATCTTGCTAGTGCTTCTAAGTTAATATAAAAGTCACGGTTTTGTGATACTACAAATGCTAGCAATAGTACAAAAATATTAACTACGATTAATATATCCCTTGCTTGTTTCCATCTATCCATAATATATCCTTTCTAAAATTAAGGTGCTCCCAAGTCTCCCCCTCTATGGGGGGCTTTGCTGGCACTTGGGATTTGCATATTAACTAAGTTTGTCTAGAAGAAATAATCTAGTCCATATGATTCATACTTTTCAACTTCTTCTTTTAAGTATTTTTCGCGCATCTCATCAAAGAAACCATCAGCCTTCACTTGTGCTAATGCTTCGTTAATTTCAGAAAGTAAAGCTGTATCATCTTTTCTAACTCCAACTCCCCAACCTTGCGTTCCTGGCAACGGGTCTAGCAACAATTTTATATTGCTTAAATTTTGCGTGCCTTCTATTAAACTTAATGGGTCATATATAAAAGCTGTACTTTGCCCATTGTTTACATCTAGTAGTCCAGCGGATACTTCTGTAAAACTTTTAATAGTAGCATTTTCTAAATTAGCCATAGCCCACATCTCGCCTATTGTCCCTAACTTTACTGCCACAGTATATTCCTCTTTATCAAGCTCGCTATAATGAGTTATTGGTGCGTCTTTGTATACCGCTAAAGTAATGTCAGACTTAGCATACTCATCGCTAAAGTTTATTGATTCTAATCTCTCCTCAGTTATACTCATAGACGAAATAATCATATCAATATTTCTAGTTTGCAACGCCGGAATAAGACCAGCCCAATCTAGGCTTCTAATCTCCACCTCGCGTCCCATCTTTTGTCCTAAAGCTTGTGCTAATTCTACTGATACTCCTGCTGGATTACCTTCTTCATCAATTGTTTCAAACGGTGGAAACTTAAGTTCCATTCCTACAACTAATGTTGCGTCGCTAGATAGTGGGGCATTTTCATTTTGTCCAGAGAATAGCCAAAACAAAATGGCACCTAAAAACACTATAAGTACCGCAACTTCGATTTTGTATTTAGTTTGCATATTATATCTCCTTTCTATAGTCTTGTTAATTTAAAGTGGAAAAAATAAGCTCCATCTATACTGACGCATCCGCAGGCCCCAATTCCCCCTTTTGAGAGGGATGTCAGCTATGCTTACAGAGGGAGTTAAATTAACAAGCTCCATAATTTTATATTATATCCATGCTCCATTTTTGTAAAGTAGGCACTATTTAGTGCTATAGTTACTTTATGATACTATTTTATTACAATTGGGTTATAATATACATATCAGTTTAAAAAGGAGTTGATATTATGTCGTTACCACAGTGTCCTGTTGAAGCAACGTTATCCTTAATCAGTAATAAGTGGAAAATATTAATCATACGTGATTTACTCGGTGGCTCCAAACGTTTTGGAGAACTAAAATCTTCTATCGGCCAAATTTCCCAGAAAGTTTTAACTGCTAATCTTAGGCAAATGGAAGCAGATATGTTACTAACTCGTAAGGTATATGCAGAAGTACCTCCTAAAGTTGAGTATACTTTAACTGACCTAGGCTACAGTTTAGATTTAGTTTTAAATGCAATGCATATATGGGGCACCCGATACCAAGGTCAAATTAAACTGTAAAAAAAAGCTGCTCTTACGAGCGGCTTTTAATTTAGCGAAGTATATTGGTATGAAAAATCGTTTCATCTTCTCCAGCAAAAATTATAGTTGAACCTGCTGATATTTCCACATCAGTTGCATCTTCTATTATAGAGCTATACACACATTGATTTTGCTTATTATATACCGCAAACATTCCTTCCCCTTCTATATCAACTGCTAAAAGTATATCATGCGCCACTGTTACATACTGAGCAGCTTCAGACATAGTGTAAATGCCCTCTCGTAGTGGCTTTATCCCACTCGCATCCATATAAATGCCAATGCTGGACTTAGCATATTCCACTCCATTTTCAATATAAAATTTAATATACTGCCCATCACTACCATTACTGGAAGGCAATGCTACAGGTGTAACTAAATCGTTCTCATTTAAAATCCGCATATTACAGAAATAACCTTCTATAGGCATGCTATTTGGTAAAGTCAAAACTTGCAAATGCTGAGGATACATCATAGAAGAATATTTCTCGCTTACTAAATAATACTTCTTACCAAACCTTTGTTGCCAAGCGTATGCAATTTCAGCTGGTATACGCACTGGCTCAATTTTCTGCATTTGATACATCGTAACAGTATCTTGCAAAAAGCCTGTATTTATTACTGCTGAAGCTTTTATATAAATATGCCCATTTTTCTCCTCCACAAACTTTAATCTAGATGTACCAGCGTAATCACTAAACACCCCATCGCCGTTATGGATAAAAGTTTGTATAGGGAATTTCGGCATATTTGGCAAATACACATTTAGCGTTCCATTTGGATTTAACTTAATCTCATAAGTCCCCATTAAATCAGCATATAACCCTTCATATCTAAATAGCGGTTCTGGAATTTCCATTTTAATTGGTTTCTTTGGCACAATCAACTGCGGACGGAGCATTTTGCCACTTAAAATTAACTCATCAGCTAAAATTTGTTCAGCCACCATCTGATTAACCGTGGAACTTCCTCCCGAACTTAATATAGCTATTGCAATATCATGCTCTGGAGCTACCACTAAGCTAGCATGCGAGCTAAAAGTATCCCCATTTTTATTTACAACTTGAATTCCCTGCTCATCAAAAGGATACAACTTAACATTATCCCATCCTAACCCAGCATCTAACCTACCCTTCTCAGGTCCATGGTGAATTCCCTTTCTATACTCTGGTATTAAAGTTTGTGCCACAGCCCGCTTTGAAAGAGTTTTATTATTTAAAAATATTCTGCCAAAGTAACATAAATCTTTAGCCGTACTATATATTCCCCCTGTGCCTATAACATTAACTGTTTCAATTGGAAAATCCGTAGATGTGCCCATATAAGTTGGAAGGTAAGTTTGTGATAATTTATTTCTATCAAAATTATCTTGAGGGGTCTTTGTATTTATCATACTTAGTGGTTCAATTAAATACCTATGCAAAAACTCTGTATACGTTAAACCACTCACTCTCTCCACTATTAATTCTGCTACCGAAAACCCTTGGTTATTATACAAAGTTAATTCCCCTGGCGAAAACTGCAACTTCTGAACTTCCAATCTACTTAATAAAGTTTCATGGTTTAACGTATCATTATCATCATATAAAAAAGCATTTTGTAAGTTTTGCCCTAAAAAACCAGCTGAATGATTAAGCAACATTCTTACCGTAATATCTTTATAGCGCTCATCTGCCATCTTAAAATCCGGAACATACGTTGTAACAGGCTCATCTAAACTCACCAACTCTAAATCTACTAGCTTCATAATAGCAACTGTAGTAAACATCTTACTTATAGACCCAATGGCATACATACTATTAACATCAGCTCCATCAACAGATTTTACACCACATAAAACAATCTCATCTTTCTTTATCATAGCATACTGAACACTTTTAGCCGATTCCAAAATATAGTCCATATACTTATCAACTCTATTATCTCTATCTTCTCTAATTCTATCTGCTATTCTCTCTTGCGTACTTGGTATGTATTCCCCCCCATGTACTTTTGGACTAAACCCTATTGTGGGGAACAACAATACAAGACTTAACCCTATCGCTAAAAACTTAGTTCTACTCTTCACAAAATCACTCCTAACCACAATTGTTAATCTTATTATCTCTTTATTTAATAAAAATAAACTGTAAAATAAATCAAGCTAAAATAGCCTAGGTTAAATAAATATGTATGGTATAATAAAAATGAGAGGTGATTCTATGAAGCAAGGATTAGTTGAAGTATATTGCGGTACTGGAAAAGGCAAAAGTACAGCCGCAATAGGTTTAGGAATACGTGCAATTGGACATGGCTTTAAGGTTATAATGATACAGTTTTTAAAGAACGATGCTACTGGAGAAGTAAAATTGCTTAAATCATTAGAGCCACAATTTAAAGTATTTCACTTTGAAAAAGAACGCGGGTTTGTTTGGACTTTAAATGATGACGAAATTGAGGATTTGCGAAATGAAATTAATATGGCTATAAAATTTGCTAGAAAAGTAGTTGACACTGGCGAATGCGACATTTTGATTTTAGACGAAATTTTAGGCGTTATCGAAAACGACTTAATTAAAGACACAGATATTTTAGAATTAATCCAAAATAAGCCTGAACAGATGGAGCTAGTTTTAACGGGTAGAAAAGTTCCTGAGACTATAAAAAACGTTGCTGATTATGTAAGTGAAATCGTGGATATTAAACATCCTATGCACACTGGAGCTGAGGCGCGTAAAGGCATTGAATTTTAACAACATGGGCAAAATTCTCCCGCTTATATATAGAAGCGGTGAGATATGCCCATTAAATTTTATGCTAATAAATGACTCATATTATACAGTCCAGGGAATTTATATGCAATAAACTTGGCTGCCTTTAATGCCCCAACAGCAAATACATCTTTAGAAGTGGCTGAATGTGATAACGTTATCACCTCATCAGTGCCTGCAAATATAATATCATGGTCACCTACTATTGTACCTCCTCTTATCGCATGTACCCCTATCTCCTTAATTTCCCTAGGCTCTCTAGTTTGCGAGCGGTCAAAGCATAGCATATATTCATTATTTAAAGACTCTTGTATAGAGCTAGCAATCGCAAGCGCCGTCCCACTTGGTGCATCAATCTTTTGATTATGATGCTTCTCCACTATCTCTATATCAAATCCGCTATCACTTAATATTTCCGCTGCGCGCTTTGCTAAGTTAATCAATAAATTAACCCCTATTGACATATTAGCGGCAAAAAACACGGGTATTGAAGCGCTAGCCTTCTCCACCTCTGCTGTTTGCTCATCATTTAGTCCAGTCGTACATATTACGACGGGAATATTTTTCTTAACCGCATATTCTAGTAACGTTGGAACTGCATGTGCTATAGAAAAATCAACTATAACATCCACCTTTACATTACAATTTGATATATCATCAAAAACAGGAAAATCATGTGGTATAGATAAATTTGGGTCTACACCTGCCACCACCTGCAAATCATGACTAGTCTTACATATTTTAGTTATAACTTGGCCAAGTTTGCCATTACATCCATGCATGAGTATATTTATCATAAATTAGTCCTTTCTACCAACTAGCTGACATTTAAAAACGCCCCTATAAAGAGGGGCTTAGGCATTTGCAATAATCCACTGCGCAATCTGAACTGCATTTGTTGCAGCACCTTTACGAATGTTATCTGCTACAACCCACATATTAATTCCATTATCCGAGCTTTCATCACGTCTTATTCTTCCAACGAAAACTTCATCATTATCATTTGCATTAAGAGCTAACGGATATATATTATTAGCCGTATCATCCTGAACTATCACACCAGGAGCTTGCTTTAACACTTCCACTAACTCCTCTAATTCAAACGGATTATTAAACTCCACATTAATACTTTCGCTGTGAGAATTAAATACCGGAACCCTTACAGCAGTAGCCGTAATCTTTAACTGAGGCGCATGAAGAATTTTTCGCGTTTCTTGTACCATCTTCATTTCCTCTTTAGTATAGCCATTATCCAAAAATACATCGATATGAGGCAAACAATTACCTGCTATAGGATGAGGAAACTTAGTAGGTTCCTTGCCAGCTAGCCCATCCGATAAATCAACACAACCGCCACGACCAGCACCAGACACAGCTTGGAAAGTAGTGTATACAACACGGTTTATCGAATATGCCTTATGCAAAGGACTAAGCGCAACTACCGCTTGAATAGTAGAGCAATTAGGATTTGCTATTATACCTTTATGGGTTAATATATCTTGCGGATTAACTTCTGGAACAACCAAAGGAACCTCTGGGTCCATACGCCAAGTCGAACTGTTATCAATAACAATACAGCCTGAGGCAGCAGCGATTGGTGCAAATTTTAAACTAGTAGCTCCACCAGCGGAGAATAATGCAATATCAATTTGATGTTCTGAAAAGCTAGTTTCTGTAAGTTCTAAAACAGTATAATCCTTACCCTCAAAAGTAATAGTACTGCCAGCTGAACGTTTTGAAGCGAATACATAAAAATTATCAATAGGCAACTTTCTTTCCTCTAAGACCTTTAAGAAAGTACGCCCGACCATACCAGTAACACCAACTACAGCTAAATTAATTGTTTTCATAATAATAAATTTCCTTCCTAGTAATATATACACTAATATATAAAATAATTGAAGTAATTATTCTCAGAATTTAAAATTTGTTTTAGCGTAGCATAACGCAAAAAATATGTCAAGCCAGACATTCTAAAAAAAAATAGGGCTAGGGTGTATAATATTATGAAAAATGTTACATACTGAAAATAAGTAAGTGATTATTAAAAAAAAATAAAACCAAAAAGGAGCAATTAATATGCAAACTAAAGAGAAGTTATTTGATGCATTGCCAGACGACCAAAAAATGAAACTTGAGATAGCAGAAGAGTTAGGATTACTAGACAAAATCCAATCTGATGGGTGGAAAAGTTTAACACCTAAAGAAACAGGTCGTATTGGTGGGCTAATGACTAAACGTAAGCGAGAACTTAAAAATCAAGCTGAGTAATTATAAGAGAGGGGGTTATACTCCCTCCTTTTTTATTTTTAGATTGTTATCTTAACAGTAAAGATGTATAATAGAAATGTCGGTATGGGTAGAGCCGAAAATACATGGGGTAAGAAAGAAGGGTCAACTATGATGATATTTGTATATGGCACATTGATGAAAGGTTATTCTAATCATGATAGATGCTTAGGGGGCTACGTTGTGGGCCTGATGCGTGGAACTATAAGAGGTAAGTTATATCATATGAGAGAAGGATATCCGGCTTTAATTACAGGAGATGACGAGGTTTATGGAGAAATCATGGTAATTGAAGATGAAAGAGCCTTAATTTGGCTGGATGAGCTTGAAGATTATGATAGCAGCAGAGAAGACAATCTATTTAATAGAACAATAGAAAAAGTTACATTAGAAGATGGAAAAATTATTGAATGTCAAGTCTATACATATGCGGATGAAGATTATGCAAGAAGAAAAGGAGAATATCTTGAGCATGGGGACTGGAAAAAATATATGCCACTTTAAAGCTGTCAGTACGACAGCTTTTTTTTATTAATGATTATAATATGGTATAATTGGTTATAATCTTATTAATAAGGAAAGGATGCTTATATGTACAATCAGTTTTCAAAAGTCTATAACAAATTTATGGACGATACGCCTTATGACAAATGGGTGGAATTTATAAATAGTAAAATAAATGAGCATAATATAAAACCTAACATTATATGCGACCTAGGTTGCGGCACAGGGGTTATGTGTGGGAAATTTGCACTCCAAAATATAGAAGTAATAGGAATAGATAACTCGGAAGAAATGTTAATGGAAGCTAGAGCTTGTGGGCAAGATATATTATATTTAGCGCAAGATATGAGGGAATTTGAGCTATATGGGACAGTGGATGTAATATATAGTTGCTGCGATAGCTTAAACTATTTGTTAGAAGAAGAGGATATAATAAAAACATTTAAACTAGTAAACAATTACCTAGAATCTGGAGGACTATTTATATTTGATATAAACACTCCATATAAATATAAAGAAGTGTTAGCGGATGAAACATTTGCGGAACAATCTGACTGTGAAGCTTATATATGGGAAAACTTTTATGACGAGCATGAGGGCTTAAACGAATTTGCCGTTAACTTTTTTATAAAAGATTTAGATGGAAAATACACTAGGACAGAAGAGTTTCATTATCAAAGAGCATATAATATAGAACAGATACAAAAATATCTGCAACTAGCGGGACTCGAACTACTAGGTATATATGATGACTATAGCAACAAGCCTTACTCGCAACAAACACTTCGTGCTACGTTTGTAGCTAGAGAAGGGCATAACAAAAATAAATTATATATATAGGTTAGACCTTGGAGGCTTTCGGATGGTTAAGTACCGATTGTTCGTAGCATTTTAAGTTAACGAGGCCTTTAACCTTAATAGGAGAAAAATTATGTATGTACTAAGAGGAATTGATGAAACTAAAAGTTTTAGATTTTTTGCTGCTAATACTACACAGGTTGTAAACGATGCAACATCTAGCCATGTTACATCACCGTTAGCTTCTGTAGCGTTAGGTCGCACTCTATCTGGCGTAATTTTAATGAGTCAAATGAACAAAAACCCTAGCGATAGAGTTAGCGTATTAATAAAAGGCGATGGGCCTATTGGTGGGATAATTGTTGAAGCTAATGGTATGGGCGATGCTAAAGGTTACGTTTATAATCCTGATGTAGAACTGCCTAAAAACTCTAAAGGTATGCTAGATGTAAGCGGTGCCATTGGTAATGCAATTATGACCGTTACTAAAGACACTGGACTGCGCGAACCTTCTGTAGGCCAAACAGCAATGCTATCTGGAGAAATCGCAGAAGACTTTGCCGACTACTTTGCAATATCAGAGCAAACTAATACAGCTGTTATTTTAGGAGTACTAATAGATAAAGACCACACAATAAAACAAGCTGGTGGAATTATAATACAAGTGCTACCAGAAGCTTCTGATGAAGCTATTACTGAACTTGAAAATAAAATTAAAACATTCTCATCATTAACAGAACACATGGAAAAAGGCCAAACAATTGAACAAATAGTAGAAGAGCTACTAGGAAACATTGAAATCATGGCAAAAACAGATATTGCATTTAAATGTGACTGTTGCAGAGAACGAATGGAAAGAGCTTTAATCAGCTTAGGAAAACAAGAATTAACATCCATTGTGCAAGACGAACAAGAAGATATAGAACTTGTATGCCACTTTTGTAATAGCAAATATCCATTTGACAAAAATGACATACAATATATATTAGATTCAATATAAATAAGATAACTAGTTCAAAAAAATAGTTAAAATTGCATAAACTTGTATTTACAAGTTTATGTAAATTTGTTATAATAGGGATATAAATTTGGTATCGGGATGTGGCTCAGCTTGGTTAGAGTGCTTGTCTGGGGGGCAAGAGGCCGTGGGTTCAAATCCCATCATTCCGATTAATAAATTTAAGATTATAGGGGTTGCTATGCAAAAATTAAAATCGTATAAATTATATTTACTTCTATTTGCGATGTTCTTTTTGTCATTTAACAATTTCATTACGTCTTTGTTAGTGTTCGTGGCAATTGACATTTTATTAGCTACATACGTACTGCTCACTTCAAAAAAGAAATCGCAAAAATTTATTACACTTTTAGGATACGGTTGTCTATTACCCGTGCAGATATGGTATAGCTTATCTGTTACTAATAGACATCTTGAATATACTTTAGAACGTATAAGTACGTTAGGCGTAACTTATTTATTATTAGTACTGTCGTTTTCGTTATACGCTTATTTAAACGAAGTTAATGAGAGAGATTACTTTTTCTCAACTACACGCCCTTCTGAGTTACTATACTTCAGTAGGATTGCGCAGTTTAATAGATTTCTAGCCGACAAAAAAGAATTTGTAAATAAATCAACTAAAATTTTAAATAGAGAAGTAATAGAAGAAGTACTACAAGAAGTATCAAGAAATAACTCGTTTTCTTACATCAATAAAGGTACGCTAACGCAAGAATATTTCCAGCTACTTAACTCTACTTTAGATGACCCATACGTTTACATTGTAATTTCAGATACAGGAAGTGCTACTAGCCAAATATTATCTTTAATTTCGCATAAAAATTTTAATCACGTTTCAATTTCGTTTGATAGGGATTTACAAACACTTGTTAGTTACAATGGTGGAGAAAGAGTTAATCCACCAGGTCTAAATGCTGAAATGATAGAGTATTTAATAAAAAAAGATGACGCTTCTATTTACGTTTATAAACTACCTGTAACTAGAGAACAGAAGGAAATTATGATTTCAAAAATCGATGAAATTAACCAAGACGGAAGTGCGTATAATTTATTAGGGCTATTTGTTCGCAAATCTTATAAACCTAATATTATGTATTGTTCACATTTCGTTTATACATTGCTACAGCAAGCGGACTTAGCTTATTTTGATAAACGCCCTCATGACGTTAGACCTACGGATTTTGTAGAACTCGACTATGAGAGGATAGTAGAGCTTGAGTATAAAATTAAATTTAATGATTTATAAAACTAAAGGTTTCTGCTATATATGCAGAAGCCTTTTTATATGCTACAAAAAAAAGAGAGGGTGTCGCATTTTGCGATACCCTCTACTATTAAGTTGTTGGATAAACTAAATTTTCTTCTTTAATAACAGTAAGTATTTCACTTAAATACTTCCTAGCCTCAAAGCGCGCCATTGGTAAATTTATATCAAAGTAATTACCACAATCGCGGGCAGTTGCACCAGGAACCTCTCCATGAAACTGTGCAATAAAAGCAAACATTTCCTCTACTAACGGTAAAATTTCCCTAGAAGAAGCATTTCCTTTAAGTAATAAGTAAAATCCTGTGCGGCAACCCATTGGCCCAAAGTAAATCACTTCATCTCTTTTTACTGGGTGATTCCTAAGAAAGGTTGCTCCTAAATGTTCGATAGTATGAATTTCAGCAGTGTTCATTACCGGCTCTACATTCGGCTGTTTCATCCTTATATCGTATGTTGTAATTGGGTTATCTGATACGTAATCAATTCTAGATACATAAATTCCTCTAAGTAAATCCAAATGATTAATTGTAAAACTCGCTATTTTTTCCATGCCTAAACTCCTATATATATTTTGTTGTATATGCAATAACATGGTTATATTATAACAAATAATTAGAAACATTGCAAACGTTTTAACAAACCCTATTTATTTACAACTTTTCTAAATTTATGGAAATTCCAAATAAGTAACGATAATGCATAGTCAAAAATTAAAAACAAAATGTTGCCTATTACTTGGAATATTAGCTTTATTGTTGTGCTAAGTGTATCAACAACCCCTACTGAAGACATTAAAATTTCGGCAATAGATTCAGGTAAGTATTGTGATATTGCTGGTATTATCATTGATGCTAGATTTATGATTGGCCTTAATAACTCTGGGAATAGTGCAGTCATAGCTATTGTATAGCCTACTGTAAACATGACATTAAAGTATACCAGTTTTAATATAAATTCTATAAATACATTGTTGCTCCCTTCTATAAACGCTTTTATAATCCCATAATTCCCGAAAAATAGTATATATACTAGTGCGATTTGGGGGCCAAATAATATAAACCCCAGTATGCTACTTGCAATGTATACTAAAATTCCTAGCTTTAACGACGACATTAAATATGCAATAGGCGGCATAAACGCGCTTAATGTAAACATGGTTAGCGTATTTGTTGGTATGAAATATACTAAGAAAAAGCATAACATTGATAATGCTACTAATATTCCGCCTGTAGTAAGGTCTTTTGCCTTCATAAAATCCCCTCCTTTTTGAGTGTAACTAACTATTACTTTGTTTACTTTTACAACTATTAGCAACTTTATAATACCTATCCATCATTCCAAGCGTAACAATATTTGATAATACCGCCCGGTTACGACGCAATGGCAGTTTGTCTAATATCTCTTTACAACTGGCTTCACAGCTATATAAAGTTAAGTCTACTTCTTCATGCATAGTCTTAGTATCATTTTTATATAAACAATATAAAGCATTAAACTTTCCTTGCTCAGTATCGCTTTCAAAGTCATCTAGTGCATCAATTAAATAAATCCATTTACCTAGCTTATAGCCAAATGTATATAAATTAGCACGTAAGCTACGGCTATCTTTTCGCAATGGATATGGGTATAGCTTAACAATACTCCCAACTAAATTAGCAAACGGATGTGCTATTTCGTCTAAAGAACTAAACGTTTGAGTACTCTCAAGCCTATGCAGTTGTGCCAAATTTTCTTTAATCACTTTATTTAAAAACTTTAATTCCTTAGGAACGTTCTTTAAATAAGGTTTAAAGCTTAAAGCTAATGCTTTACTTTTTAAATCATCCTCGTCATCTACATCATCAAGTAGCTTATAGTATGCTAATAAAACATTAACTGTGCTAGCGTATTTTAACGCTAAATTATTTTGTATAGTTGGGAACTTTGTTACAGGCCTACTAATGCACGTCTTCTTTTTTACCATTGCACTAGATGGGCCTAGTGCATCTAGCAATATGCCCATCGTAGTAACATCGTAGCTTAACGTAAACCTTGGTATATCCCCATAATCTTTTTTTATATGATGGCATAAGCCACAATAATAACTTTTAAACCCATCATACTCTCTAATTTTCAATTCCTCTTTTAACGGCCTAACGTATCCAAACATCCTAAACGCTCCTATCTTTAGTTTATATACAAGATATTAGGTCTCCACCCATACATTCGCAACATGAATCAGCGCAAATTAAATGACAGCAGTTAACTTTGCAGCATCCATCATCGCAACAACCACAACAGCAACCTGGCTGTCTATAGTTTGGCGGTGGAGGTGGCCTATGTCCAGGTGGTGGCCCACCATGTGGCCCCATTAGTTTTACGTAAAATTTCTTATAAATATCATTTGTATTATCTAGTTCAACTGCTTGCTTAATGTGTCTCTTAGCAGCATCAAACCATTCCCTCTTATATGCAATAAGGCTAGATAGGTAGTGCCATACTGCATTGCGCTCTTTAATTTGTTGTAAAGAATAATTCGCTTTTGTGTATTTCTTTTGTTTAATTAACTCTTGAATTTCATAATAAGTTAAATCCATAAAATCACTCCTTTCTACACTGTATATTATACATTATAATATATAATTAGTCTATCTTGATTTTACTAGGAGAATTTGTTAATATAGATAGAAATTAAAATAAGAGGAGTTTCTTTCCATGGACAAAAAAACAATTTTTAGTGGTATGCAACCATCAGGTGCTATTACTTTAGGTAATTATTTAGGAGCTTTGAAGAATTGGACCACTTTACAAGATGAATATAATTGTTTGTATTGTATTGTAGATATGCATGCTATTACAGTAAGACAAGACCCCACACAGCTACGACAAAGCTCCCGTAATTTATTAATGCAGTACATTGCCGCGGGGCTAGACCCAACTAAAAATATCATTTATTACCAGTCCCATGTCCCAGCTCATGCCGAGCTTGCTTGGATTTTAAACTGCTATACCTATATGGGCGAGCTTAATAGGATGACTCAGTTTAAAGACAAGTCTAAAAGCCATAGTGATAACATTAATGCTGGGCTATACACTTACCCAGCTTTAATGGCCGCAGATATATTGCTTTACCAAACGGATTTAGTGCCAGTTGGAGTTGACCAGAAACAACATTTGGAGTTATCTCGCGATATTGCTCAGCGCTTTAATTCTATTTACGGTGATGTATTTACTGTTCCTGAACCTTATATTGGGAAGGTAGGTGCTAAGATTATGAGTTTGCAAGAACCTGTTAAGAAAATGTCTAAATCAGATGATGATATAAACGCCACAATCAATTTAACAGACGACCCTGCTACTATAATAAGGAAGTTTAAGCGAGCGGTTACAGATAATTTAGCGCAAGTTAAATATGATGAAATTGCACAACCGGGGATTAGTAACTTAATGGCTATATATAGCGCTATTACTGGCGATAGTTATGAAAGTATACAAAATGAATTTGAAGGAAAAGGGTATGGAGACTTTAAACTGCGAGTTGCAGAAGCTGTAATTAGCGAACTAGAACCTTTACAACAACGATATAAGCAACTGTCTGCTGATAAGAATTATATTGATACAATTATAAAAGAAAATGCTTCTAAAGCAAACTATTTAGCTACAAAAACATTACGTAAAGTTCAAAAGAAAATAGGATTTCCACCAATAGTTAGATAGAAATTGAGATAAAATTAACGACTATTTATTAGATTTTTTTGTTTGTATAAATTTAATAAAATATTAAATAAATTGGGTGATAGAAGATAGTAAAAAGGCATATATTTTAAAAGGCAAAAAAAAGATAGGTACTCACCTATCTTTTAGTGTTTTTTATCGTCCTCAAAATTCTCTTTATACTTTTCAATATATTCGTCAATATGTTTTGCTATAGCATTATCTTTATCTTTATGATTAGCAGGAAGTTCTACAGTATCTGTTGGAATAAATCCTTTACCTTGACCAATAACTTGGAAAGCTTCTGATATTGTCATAAATGCATTTGGGTCATGCTGAATAACTATATTTCTAACTTTAGCAACCTCGCGAACACCCACATTCATATATAGTATAAATTTGCTTTTTTGAGTATAAGCTCCAACAGCAGGAATTATAGTAATCCCTCGATTTACACTAGCCAATAGAGCTTTATAAACAAGTTCTTTATGCTCTTCATCCGTGATAATATAGATAGTCCTCTTTTTATGGATACCATCTATAACATAGTGCACAACTTGGGTGCTAACAAACATAGTAGACAGTGTTAGCACTGATAAATCTACACCAAAATAAATTAGTGAAAGTATCATAATACATCCGTTAATAGCAAAAGTAATAGTAGAAATACTAAGCGAAAAATATTTATTAACAATTTTAGCAATAATATCAATACCACCTGTGGAACCTTCTGCCCGGAATATAATACCTGTGCCAAGTCCATGTATTAGACCTCCCAAAACCATAACCGTTAAAGGCTCTACAGTTTCAATCTGCATGCCATAAGTAATTTCTAGCCACGTTGATAAAGATAGCATACCAAACAAGCTATATGCTACAAAACGCTTGTTCAAAAAAATGACAGCAAGTACAAATAGAGGTATATTAAGACAAATAACCATAATACTAATATTAGTACCAAAAACGATGTTACTAAACATAGCTATACCGCTAAGGCCACCACTAAGTAATTTATTAGGCAAAAGTATTGCGTTAGTAGAGATAGACAGCAGAAAAGTACCTACTAAAATAGATATAATTTGATGAACTTTTTTTCGTTTCATACTCTGACTCCTTTCTAGTTCTAATGTGAAGATAATATTAAGTTAACGGCTATATTTAGTATAACTTAATTATCTTAAAATGAACAGATATATTATTATTTATCTGTAACAAAAAATCAATGGATAAAATGGTAATTATTTTATTTAGAGTTAGATATAAACAGGGTTTAGGAGTAATATAATAGTTAATAATGTGTAAAGTTAAAGGAGATATATTATGAAAATTTATGCCGATTTACATGTCCATACAGTATCTAGCGGACACGCATATAGTACAGTTGCTGAAAATGCTAAACTAGCTAAACAAAAAGGTCTTGAGATTATGGGAATTTCTGACCATACAGCAGGACTACCAGGAGGAGCGCATGTTTTCCATTTCAATAATTTAAGAATTATCCCACGCGTAATACATGGAGTAACAATTTTAAGAGGTGCTGAAGTTAACATAGTGGATTATAACGGCAACATCGATTTAGAAGAGTTTACTCTTCGGGGATTAGATTATGCTATAGCTAGCTATCATCCACCATGTGTAAAGTCTAGCGATGATGCGAACGAGGTTACTAGAGGTCTTATAAGTGCTATGCACAACCCTTATGTTAGAATTATAGGCCATCCTGGCGATACGCGTTACCCTCTTAATTTTGAGGAAACAGTTAAAGCGGCAAAAGCGACTAACACATTGTTAGAAGTTAATAATGCGTCATTAAAACCTACTAGTTTTAGGCCTGGCGTTAGGGATAGCTTAATAGAAATGCTCAAATTTTGCAATAAATACGATTGTCCTATAATAATTGGAACTGATGCCCATATTTGTTATGATGTGGGAGAATTTGGTGAGTCCATTAACTTGCTAGAGCAGGTCCAATTTCCAAACGACTTAATCATCAATTCTTCTCCCAATAATATATGCCAATTTTTAAATTGTGTTCTTGATTAATTTGTTACGTTACAGGGAATACTTTAGCAAATTTTAAAGAAACAGAGGAATACTATATGATAGGACTTAATGAGATGCAAGCAAAGGCCGCATCGCATACCGACGGCCCGTTACTAATTTTAGCTGGTGCTGGCTCTGGTAAGACGCGCGTTTTAACCCATCGAATTGCTAATTTAATTCAAAATAAGAACATTGCGCCATATTCCATTTTAGCTATAACTTTCACCAATAAAGCTGCACAAGAAATGCGCGAAAGGATTGGTACGCTTATAGGGGAAAGCGTTGCCAAGGACATGTGGATAAGTACATTTCACTCTATGTGTGTTAGGATTTTACGCCGCTATGCACAGAAGATTGGATATAGCAAATCTTTTACTATATATGATACTCAAGACCAAAAAACATTAATAAAAGAAACTTTTAAAGCCCTTAATATTAACGATAAAGATTATCCTAATATAATGGGGTATATAAGCAACAATAAAAACCAAATGATATTACCAAAGCAAGCTTTAGTTACTGATAATCATAAAGAAAAAATAATGGCAAACATTTATGATAAGTATCAAGATAAATTATATGAAAATAATGCTATGGATTTTGATGATTTATTAGTAAATGTATGTATTTTATTTAGCACAAACCCAGATATTTTAGTGTACTATCAACATAAATTTAAGTATATATTAGTAGATGAATATCAAGATACGAATGGTGTTCAGTATGAATTAGTCAAACAATTAGCTAATGCACATCATAATTTATGCGTAGTGGGAGATGATGATCAATCGATATATGGATGGCGCGGAGCTGATATAAGAAACATTTTAGACTTTGAACGTGACTTTGAAAATACTGTGGTTATTAAGCTTGAGCAAAACTACAGATCCACTAAAAATATTTTGACTGCTGCTAATAAGGTCGTTGCACATAATAAAGGAAGAAAGCCTAAAGCTTTATGGACTTCAAATGATATAGGCGATAATATTAAGGTAATGCAGGTTAAAAATGAGTATAGAGAATCAGATGCTATTGTAGATATTATTCTCCGTAACAATTATGAGTATAAAGACTGCGCCATATTATATAGAACTAATGCTCAGTCGCGTGTTATTGAGGAAAAGATGATACACAATGATATTCCATATAGATTGCTAGGAGGTCTTAGATTTTATGAGCGTAAAGAAATTAAGGACCTTATTGCGTATTTAAGAGCGATTTCAAATAGCCAAGATAATGTTGCGATTAAAAGAATTATTAACGTTCCTAAGCGTGGCATTGGGCAAGCAACTATAGAAAAACTAGATAATTATGCTGTTAATATGAATTTATTTGACACAATAAACTACTGTCGCCAAATGGATATATTAGGTGGTGCAATTAGTAGTAAAATTGCTAAATTTTTAGATTTAATCATAGCTCTTAGAGATATTGCTAAATATAATGATGTTAAGTTACTGCTTGAAAAAGTTTTAGAACTAACTCAGTATATAAGCTATGTAAAAATAACTGAACCTGATGATGCGGAAGATAGAATTGAAAACATACAAGAATTAATATCTAAAGCTGCAAATTATATGAATACTGCACCAGAGCCTTCTTTAGATAATTTTTTAGAAGAAATAGCGCTAGTTGCTGATATAGACAATTATGACCAGCAAAGTAACTCTGTAGTACTTATGACTCTTCATAGTGCAAAAGGTCTTGAGTTTCCTGTAGTATTTATGCCAGGGCTTGAGGAGGGATTATTTCCGAGTTATATGAGTACTGTTGATAATGGTGATAATGATAAATTGGAGGAAGAGCGTCGCCTAGCGTATGTTGGCATTACGCGTGCTAGAGAACATCTATACATTTTATATGCTAATGAGAGGACTTTATATGGGCAAGTAAGAGCGAATTTACGTTCCAGATTTTTAGATGAGTTACCTAGTGAAGTAATAGATTTTGAAGATGCTACCCATTCAGCAGCTAGTAGTTTTAATAAGAAAGCAAATAGTTTTAGTTCTAATAGTTTTAATAAACCAAGTAATAGTAAATCAACTTTTAGTGCAAATAGTTTTAACGCTAAATCAAGTTCTAATAAATCAAGCTTTAGCGCAACTACTAAGACTGCAGGCTTTAGCCAAACTAATGCTAGTAGCTTTAGTTCAGCTATTAATTCAAATAACAAGCCTAAGTCAAGTAACCCCCCAATTAATTTTTCTGTAGGAGATACAGTGAAACATAAGTTATTCGGCTTAGGTAAAGTCACTGAAGTTATCATTTCAACGGATGACTTACTGCTTACAGTAGCCTTTGAAAGTGGGCAGTTGAAAAAACTGAGCACTAAATATGCAAAATTACAAAAAATAGTATCCCCCTCTGCTTAAGAGCGGGATATTTTTTAGTCCAGAGTAGTCTCAATAAATATGCTAGGGTTACTCATTAAATCTAATATACTACCATCCATTAGCTTAAGTACAGGACGTGTAGGGAAGTCGATGTTTTGCTTACAAACTATACCAAACTTACCTCCTGTAATTTTTACCATAAGCCCACTAGGGTAACAGTATATAACGTTTACTATTGACCTAAATACATCCAAGTCAAACTTTCCAACTGCATGCGCGCTTAAAGCTTCCATCGCTTCATAAGGACGATTAAGTTCTTGTACTAAATCACTGTAATTATTAGCAATGTGTAATACCTGAGAATTTAAATATAACCTTTCTCTTGGCACCTTATTAGGCCCCGTTCCGTCTACCCTTTCATGAATATGTAGTATAGGAATGTATACAGTAGGCGGAAGGTTTGTTTGAGTTTTAATCATCTCAAAACTAGTCACATTAACTTTATCACTACCAACAAGTGCTCCAATATCATGAAGCAAAGAGCTAAGAATTATTTTCTTCACATTATCAAGATTTTCTTTCCTTCCTCTTAATCCTGCTACACAACGCACTGCCACATCTAAACAATGAACAGAAAGTCGGCTTATAGGGTCGTCTACCCCGTAATCATTGTGTAAAACAGCATTCTCACTGATATTTACATTGTTTAATATCATCTCAGCTAATTTATTTATTTGTTGCTCATTGATCTGTTTTTTCTTTTTAATTTGACTATAAAATACTTGCAATTCCTCTAACACATTCAATCGTATAGTATCGCTTAAGGCCTGTACTATGTCAATAGTGTCCCCTATTTCATCTTCAATATAAATATATGCTATACCAATGTTACGAATTCGTTGAATTGCCACTTCTGTAAGTGTATAACCTGGATTCATAAAAATTAACCCTTTATTTGTATAAATTGGGTATGCTAATACTTTTCCTACGAAATCGGTTGTTGCCATAACTAGTCTCATCTTATTCTTCACTCCTTAGTTTTCTTAACTATTATCTTATATTTATTATCGGCTAAATTAGTTGGGTCTTGATTACAAAACAATCTAAATTTTCACTAAATTTAATAAGCCTATTCTGTGTATTTCACTATAACCACTACAGGAATTATGCCTAAGTATATAAATTAAATAGGTCTACTTTTAAATTTATGTCCTATCTTGGTTATTTATGATATATAAATCCACTTTTCCAGTTAGTTAATCCCCTAAAAATACTACTTCGACATAAAACAGCATACGAGAGGTTACACCTCTCATACACTAATTAAATGTTTAATGTAACACAGAATATATAGCTTTTTTGTTCATGAGGGTCGATTATTTGAATATGTTTTTTATCAACAATATCGTCACCCTCTTGTGTAGTAGTAGCACACCCCACCCACGGTTCCAAGCATACAAATGGAGCTTCCCCTTTTGGATTCCATATGCCTAGTAACGGAAAATCATCAAACCTCATTTCAATATTAGCAGACGTTTTAGGATTTTTTAGTCTAACAACGTTCTTGTTAAATCCTTCGTATACAATAGCGTCTCCTGCAAAAATATCCCTGCTAAGTGGTATAACATCTTCGTTATAAATTTCCATTTTAGATTGGGTAAAGTCTAACAAACCAGTTTGACTATCTAACAAAGGACTTTTAAGCGTTTCTTTTTCCTCAAACTCAATAATATAATCTTCAAACATATAATCCTCTTCAAATGGAACGTTAAAAGCTGGATGCGCGCCAATTGCAAAAGGCATAGATTTCTCATCTAGATTTGTAATAATGTATGTGGTATATAAAGTCGTATCCTCTATATTGTATATAATTTGCAGTGAAAAGTTAAAAGGATACGATTTTTTAGTTTCCTTATCAGCTTTTAATTCAAATCTAACTGAGTTTTCTGTAATGTCTGTAGCTTTAAACATTTTATGCCGCGCTAGACCATGTCGAGGCATCTCATACCACTGGCCATCTATTATCACTTTGTTATCTCTTACAGTTCCAACTATTGGGAACAACACTGGTGCTTGGCCTGTCCAAAACTTTTTATCCCCTTGCCATAGCACTTCATTACCATTAGCAAGTCTTATCGAAATTAATTGTGCACCTAATTCATCTATTTTAACACTAAACTTATCATTTTTTATTGCTATCATTACATTGCTCCTTATATAGTTAATTTTGAAGGCAAACCTTGAAAAGATTGAATATAATAATCTACTAACTCTTTAATATGCCCCTGGTCATCTGGCGCTGTAGCTTCATATACTCCAACTACTTTAAAATTAGCATCCTTTGCAGTTTTTATGGCATGAAGAGCATCTTCAAAAATTACTGTATTTTCTTTTGTGGTTCCCAATTCTTCTAAAGCTTTTTCAAAAATAGCGGCATTATCTTTGCCGTATCCAACTTCACTACATGTAAATATTTTAGAAAAATAATCTATAATGCCTGTACTTTTTAATGCCACCTCCACAAGAGGCCTTGGTGTAACAGTTGCGACACACATTTTTACACCTGCTGCTTTAAATTCATCAAGCAACTCCAATACACCTTCTTTTAACTTCACTATAGCATATTGGTCTGCTAAAATTTTATTAGTACTAGCAATAAATATTTCCTCCGTGTCTTCTATCCCGTATTCATCGCGGAAAAATTGCATAGATTGCTCTAAACTTAAAGTCTTAGTGCGCGCATTAATATCCTCATTAGGCTCACAGCCCCTGCTGCGTAAATACTTCTCTCCCACGCCTCTCCATATAAGCATAGAATCTAACAATGTTCCATCCATATCAAAAATTGCACCTTCTATTTTCATGGTACCATTCCTTTCAACGTTAATTCTACTATTTTAACCACTTTTCGGCAAGGCAATGTATTTTTTAATACAAAATTGTCTTGAAAAATTAGATGAATTTTGTTAAAATTAACTGGAAAAACTATTTATAGGAGGCTTTTATGAAATTAAATACCGGAAAAGAAATGCCTGATATTGGATTAGGTGTGTTTAGAACACAGCAAGGTGATGAGACTGTTAACGCAGTAAAGGCTGCTTTAAAAATAGGCTATCGCCAAATTGATACTGCGATGATTTACAGAAATGAAAAAGAGGTAGGCGACGGAATTAGACAATCTGGAGTAGCTCGTGAAGATATTTTCCTTACTACTAAACTATGGACTGATGATGTTAGAGCTAAAAACACAACAGCAGCTTACCAAACAAGTATTGATAATTTAGGCGTAGAGCAAGTTGATTTATATTTAATCCACTGGGCGGCTGAAGGGTATCAAGAAGCTTGGGCAGATATGGAGAAGTTATACGAGGATAAAAAAGTGGGCGCTATTGGAGTGTCTAATTTCCAAATTCATCATTTAAAAGAGCTTGAAAAAACAGCTAAATACACTCCAGCTGTAAATCAAATTGAGTCTCACCCATATCATTCAAATCAAGAGTTAATTGATTATTGCCAAAGTAAAGGAATAGTTGTTACGGCATATAGTCCACTTGGCGGTCAGCCTAAAGATGGATTTTTGGAAGATTTAAAAGACGAAACAATTGTGGAGCTAGCTAATAAGTACGGTAAATCTGCTGCACAGATTGTGCTAAGATGGCATCTACAAAGAGGAATTGTTATTATTCCTAAGTCTAAGTCAGAAAATCGTATTGCAGAAAACTTTGCGGTATTTGATTTTGAATTATCTGCTGATGATATGGCTAGCATATCAGCGCTTAATAAAAATCAGCGTATGGGTGCTGACCCAGATAATCTTCCGTTTTAGATTTTTTTATAGGGGAATAACTCCCCTTACATATTTAGCTTATTTTGCCTGTTTATAGTATAAATATTGTATTAGCTGTCTAGTAATGATATACTGTAGTATATAAAAATTATGATAAGGAGTACAATTTATGAATAAAAGAGTTGTTGTAATAATGACAGATACTACAAGGAAAGATATGTTAGGTTGTTACGGAAATAAAAAGATGTTAACTCCCCATTTGGATAGATTAGCTAAAGAAGGTGTAATATACGAAAATGCCTACACTTGCCAACCAGTCTGTGGCCCTGCTCGCTCAGCCCTATTTACTGGTACAGCCCCTCATAGCAATGGCGTGGTAACTAGCTGTGTGCCTTTAGGTGATAATGTAAAAACTATAGGCCAGCGGTTAACTGATAACGGTATAGCTTGTGGATATATTGGTAAGTGGCACCTAGATGGTGGTGATTACTTTGGCCTTGGTGTATGCCCTGAAGGTTGGGATGCTAAGTATTGGTATGATATGAAAACTTATTTGGAGGAAATGCCTGAAAAAGAAAGGTTAAAATCAAGGCAATATAAAACTGCTTTTGAACCAGAAATGTCAGCAGAATTTACTTATGCACATCATTGCAGTAATAAGGCTATTGATTTTTTAGAAGAGTATAAAGATGTAGAAGACTTTCTATTAGTATTATCATATGATGAACCTCACGGTCCTAGTTTATGCCCAGAGCCTTTTAACACTATGTATAAGGGCGTTGAATTTAATGATAGCCCTAATTTAGAAGATAATTTAGCAAATAAACCTTTATATCAAAAGTTATGGGCACAGGCTGTGCGTAAAAAGCCTGTTGATAAAGAAAAAGTGGAGTTACTATTAGGCTGCAATTCATTTGTGGATAGTGAAATAGGTCGCGTATTAGATAAAATTAACAAAGTAGCCCCGGATGCATTAATTATATTCACTTCTGACCATGGCGATATGCTAGGCTCTCATAGGCTGCATTCAAAAAGTAGTACAGCTTATGAAGAAATTACAAATGTGCCACTTATTATTAAAGGTGGTGCTAAAGGTAAGATTATTAATTATCCTGCTTCTCATATTGACATTACTCCAACTATTCTCGATTATATGGGGCTTAAAATTCCTGCTCTTTTAGAAGGACGCAGTATGCTATCGCAAATCCACAATCCTGATGTTAAAATTAACGATTATGTATTTATAGAATTTACGCGCTATGAAATTGACCATGATGGTTATGGTGGTTTTCAGCCTATGCGCGCGATTGTTAATGAGAGTTTTAAGTTAGTTATTAATTTGCTAGATACGGATGAATTTTATGATTTGGATATTGACCCATTTGAGATGGATAATTTAATTTATCATGAGCAGTATAATGCGGTTAGAAATTCTATGCATGACATTTTATTAGCACAGATGAATAAGACTAGAGATTTATATAGAGGTTATCAGTGGGCGACTAGGCCTTGGCGAAAAGATAAATCTCCTAGTTGGGTAAATGATGGATTCACTCGCCAGCGTCAAAATGAGGAATATGAACCACGACAACTTGACTATGCTACCGGTTTACCTATGATTCACCATACTAGAAGAAAATAATTTAACTCACTTCTGGGTTATTTCCCAGGAGTGTTTTTAGCATCTTGCCAAAATGATTCTAACGTATCTATAGGCAAGTCTTTAACGTGGCGCCCCAACTTAAGAGCCGAAGCTTCCACATGCCCAAATCGTTTAATAAATTTATCGCATGTGTTGTTTAGCACCTTATCTGCATCTATGCCCAAATGTGTTGTGGCACTTATTAATGCAAAATACACATCGCCTAATTCTTCCTCCAAGTTACCGTTGCCATTATATGCCTCCAGCACTTCACCTATTTCTTCTTGTAACTTAAGTAAAGCATCGTAGCCATTTTCATAATCAAATCCAACTTTGGAGGCTTTGTTACGTAATTTAGTTGCACGCATTGTCGCAGGTAAAGTAGTAGCGATATTTTGCATGCTTTCTGTTATTGTAGAATAACCTTTTTCTTTAGATTTAAGCTCTTCCCAATTGGCTAAAACATCAGCAGTACTATTTGCCAACGTATTAGAGAATACATGAGGGTGGCGAAATATTAATTTTTTGCAAATCCCATCGCATACTGCATTTATATCAAATCCGCCATTCTCTGTTTCTAGCTCAGCATGAAAAACAACATGCAATAATACATCTCCTAACTCTTCCTTTAAAAGAACAACATCATCAGTATCAATTGCTTCCACCACTTCATACACTTCTTCAATAAAGTTATTTCTAATACTATGATGAGTTTGCTCTTTGTCCCACGGACAACCATTTTCAGAGCGAAGTATTTTAACTATATTAAGTAAATCTTCAAAATTATATATTTCCTTTAGTTCAAATTCCATAATATATTCGCCTCTTTTATAAAAAGTATAGTTTGCAGTATAAATGACTATTTATTAACTAACTAAAGCCACTACAAAGGGTAGTGACTCATCAATGTTACGAAGTTTGAAATTGACTATAATATAAGTTAGCATAAAACCCATTCATATCAAGCAAAGAATTATGAGTACCGCTCTCAATAATATTTCCATCCTTCATAACTAAAATTAAATCAGCATTACGAATAGTAGATAACCTATGCGCAATAATAAAAGCAGTCTTACGCTCAGCCAAAACATCCATAGCCTGCTGAATCAACAATTCAGTACGCGTATCAACAGAGCTAGTAGCTTCATCCAGAATAAGCAAGCTACAGCGCTTAACAATAGCCCTAGCAATCGTAATCAATTGCTTCTCGCCCACCGACAAAGTAGCATTACTCATCATAGTATCATAGCCCTTAGGCAGAGTCATAATAGTATGGTGAATACCAACCGACTTACAAGCCTCAATAACAGCCTGCCTAGAAACATACTCCTGATTATAAACAATATTCTCAAACACCGTACCTTCAAACATCCAAGTATCTTGCAGCACCATAGCAAATTGGTCATGTATACTCTCTCTAGTCATATCACTAATAGGCGTGCCATCAATCAAAATACTTCCGCCAGAGATTTCATAAAACCGCATCAACAAATTAACCATAGTAGTCTTACCAGCACCCGTAGGACCTACAATCGCAACCTTTTGCCCTGCTGTAATAACAGCACTAAAATTTTTAATAATAAGGGAATCAGGATTGTAGCCAAACGAAACGTTATCAAAAGTTACATTACCAACTGCCGATACATCATCCTTATAATCTTCAGATAACTCAACTTCTTCAGATAACTCAACTTCTTCAAACACCTCAAAAATTCGCTCACTAGCAGCCGCAGCAGACTGCAATGTAGTAGCCGCTTGTGCCAATGTTTGTAGCGGTTGAGTAAACAATCTAATATAAATCATAAAAGCTACCACAACCCCAAATGTAATAGAACCATTTAAAGTTAGTACAGCTCCCACCAAGCAAACTGCCACATAAGAGAAGTTCCCCACAAAACCCATCACAGGCATCATAAGGCCTGATAAAAACTGCGCCTTCCAAGCCGATTGATATAACGCATTATTACTCTGATTAAATCTCATCCTAATACTATCTTGCGCATTAAACGCCACAACAATATTATGTCCGCTAAATACTTCTTCAATATGACCATTTAACTTCCCTAACTCCACTTGCTGTTTTGCAAAGAACTGCTGAGACAACTTAATAATAATCGCCATAAAGCTAAATCCTAATAAAGTAGCCAACATAGCAGTTAATGCCATCTGCCAATTTGTCAATAACATCAGCAGTAGGGAGCCTAAAAATAAAATTATCCCACTTATTAAAGACGATAAACTTTGATTAAGGCTATTACCAATAGTATCAATATCGTTAGTAACTCGCGATAAAGTATCTCCATAAGTTCGTGTATCAAAATAAGACAAAGGTAAACGATTAATTTTAGCAACTAAGTCATGACGCAAGTTCCTACAAATTTTCTGCGCGACAGTAGACATAATAAAACTCTGTGCATACGAACAAACAAATCCCACAACATACAAACCCATTAAAAACAATGCAATTTGTTTAATCGCGACAGTATCAATTTGCCCTCCCATACCAGCCGTAATTATATTAGTCAACTGCGAAATTTTTGATGGTCCGACCAATGTAAAAATCGATGAAATAATAGCTAAAATAATCGCAATACATACAGCAAGCTTATAACGAACTGAAAAATGAATTAACTTTTTAATACTCCCCGAAAAATCCTTAGCTTTCTCAGCAGGCCCTCCTGGCCCTCCTGGTCCTCCTCCTGGTGGTCCAAATCTAGGTCCTTTACTCATATAATCACCCTCCTAAATAGCTGCTTCTGCGCTTGAAAGCTGCGAAGCTACAATCTCTTGATAAATACTACAATCATTTAGCAACTGCGCATGCGTCCCACAGCCCGCAACTTCACCATTCTCTAAAACAATAATCTGATGAGCATCTTTAACAGTACTAATACGCTGCGCCACATAAATCTTAGTAGCATTACTAAGTTGCTTAGAAATAGCATCCCTCAACTTAAAATCAGTTCTATAATCAAGCGCCGAAAAACAATCATCAAACAAATATATAGGAGCCTGCTTATATAGCGCACGAGCAATCGATAACCTTTGCTTTTGCCCACCAGACAAATTTAGCCCCCCTTGAGCCACAGCACCCTCAAGACCTATCGTATTCACAAAATCCTCAGCTTGCGCAATATACACCGCCTTCTTCAACTGCTCAGAATTAACAGAACAACCTAACTTCTCGCAATAAGCCACATTACTCCTAACATCCCCAGAAAACAACGTCGCCTTCTGTGGTACATACCCAAACTTATCTTGCAAAGTCTCTTGAGTATAATCCTTAATATTAACTCCATCCACAAAAATCTCGCCAGAGCATACATCATAATTACGCAACAACAACTGTATAATAGTGCTCTTACCGCTCCCCGTAGCTCCAATAAAAGCTAAAGTTTCACCTTTATCAACTTTAAAACTAACATCCTTAAGCACCATCTCATCATGTTTAGAAGTATTATAAGAAAAGCTCACATTCCTAAACTCAACAGCCACATTAGAAGTTGATACTAAACCAAAAGAATTACCCTCTTTAATAACATTACAATGGTCTAGCACCTCAGCTATACGCTCAAGCACAACCATAGTACGAGGCATTAACATAAGCAGCATAGTAAGCATCATAAAAGCCATAATAATCTGCATAGCATACGAAGTAAAGACTACCATATCCGAGAAAATAACAAGTTTATCAGCAGCGGAAGCCTGATTAATAATAAATGCTCCAATCCAATAAATAGACAAAGTCAATGCAGACATCAAAAAAGTCATAAAAGGACTCATAATCCCCATAGCACGGTTAATAAAAGTAGTAGTATTAGTTACATCCTCATTAACCACCTTAAACTTATCCTCCTGAAATGCCTCAGCATTATACGCCCTTACAACTCGTATACCCGTCAAATGCTCCCTAGTAACAGTATTAAGCGCATCCGTTAAAGTCTGCACTCTTTTAGATTTTGGAATAGTTAATTTCAGCAGGGTGAAAATAACTACAAGTAAACTAACTACAAACCCTACAGTAACAATAGTAAACGTTAAGTTTTTACTATAAATTTTATATGATGCCCATATCAACATAAGTGGCGCTCTAACTAGCGCAATAAATCCTATAGACAAGAAAGACTGCACTTGCGTAATGTCGTTAGTACAGCGCGTAATTAAACTTGGTATAGAAAAGTTGTTTATATCTGCTGCTGAATATGAAATAGTTTTATCATATACCATCTTACGCAATTTTCTAGCTACAGTAGTAGCAATCTGCGCTGCGAAATAAGTGACTATTAAAGTTAAAGCCAAACTTCCCAAAGAGCAACTTAGCATCATAGCCCCAGCTTCCAAAATTTCTTGCAAAGTACTTCCTTGCGTTTGCACAAGCATAGTTACAGTTCCCATATAGTCAGGAATCTTTAAATCCAGCGCCACTTGTGCAATCAGTAGAAAGACGCTAAAAATCAAGAATAGCCATTCTCTTTGCTCCATACATCTAAATACCTTTTGCATAAAAACCTCCTTATTCTTTAAACATAAAATAATCGTTCAATTTATTAACTAATTCAATAAAAGTTGCTCTCTCTTCCGGTGTTAAAACCGATAAAAAATCATCTTCAATTTGCTGTAAATGCATTTTAATAGCCAAGTCAGTTTGCCTAGCCTTCTGAGTTAAAGTAACAATCTTAACCCGCTTATCCGTAGCATCTTGACTAGTTTCCACAAAACCTTTAGCTTCCAAACGCGCTACTAATCCTGCAACTGTAGACTGCGCTAAGTGTAGAGTTTTTTCTAAATGCTTTAAAGTAGTAGTACCATTCTCACTGTGGCTTAAAATATGCAAAATAGGCCGTTGCGAAAAAGTTAAATCTTCAGTTGCTAAAATACAATTAGTCTCTTTAGCGATTTTATCATGCAGCTGTTTAAACATTTGCAAGACTGGTTTATCCTCCATGCTATCTTCCTCCTTTAACAATTCAATCGTATCATATCAATACCATACTGTCAATATTCACCACCTCTTAATTTACTACAATCTTATACACTTTATACATAAAGATTATAGTTATTTTGTTTATCCCTCCCATATCACATTCGCTCAAGTTCAAATTTTAAACTTTTATGCCGATATAATTTGTAAATTATAGAAAATGAGGTGTAACATGGAAAATATTATAATCGAAAATATATTAGAAGGAATGGATGACTCGGATTTAGTTAATGTAGGATTACTAAAGCAGGTTATGTCACAAGTAGAGTTAAAGAAAGTTTCTCTACATGTTCAAGACATTCCACAAGAGTCTGAGCATAAGGAAGATCATAAAGAAGATCATAAAGAAGATTTTGAAGAAGATATTGCAGAAGAAGAAGTTTTAAATTCAGAAAAAGTTAACTTAAAGTTCGAGCCTTCTTTTATAAAGAAATTGTTTAATAAAACTGCTGTAGAGGAAGTTAAGCCTGTGGAGTTAGATGAAGTAAATCGTTTAGCTGCGGAGCTAATTGTTCGTGATGCAAAGATAAATTCTTTAACAGATGAAATAGATGAATATAAAGCAAAATTGGAGAGTACTAAGTTAAGTTTGCGAGAAGCTCAACTTAAAGAGGCTAGTAAATTAAAGTGTTTAGGAACATTGAATGCGCAGATGGAGCAAATGAAAGAAGAGGAGCAGTGTAATGTTAGTACAATAAATTATTTACAATCCCAGGTTGCTTATTATCAGAATAAGTATAGTAAAATCGAGCGTATTCACCAGCTGTATAATAATTTATCGCCACAAGCTAAAGATGGGGTAGCTATAGTGTTAAGAGGAATATCGAGCGTAGAGGGTTTGATGTTATGCATAGGCAATCATGATAATATTAGAACATTGTGGGAGTATGTTGTCCATTGTTATGTATCTTACCTTGAAATTGCGGAAGAGGTGAATGCGCTGTTTGATATATTGTTTGAGCAGTATGCGGAAGTTTATCCTAATTATACGCGAGCAGAGATAGAGGCAGATACGCAGTTTAATGAATACGAACATATTAGACTTGGCCCTGCTGGTGAAATTATTAAGGATGTAAAGTTTGTGGGTATTGTACATGCAAAAACAGGTCATGTAATTCAAAAGTCATTAGTAACCGTGTAGAAAATAATTAACTGTGAAATTGTGGATTTTTAGTAATATAATTTGAAAGTATTCCATAAGATTGAAAATATAGAATAGGGGAGTGATTTTAATGGTTATAGAATTTAATAGACAAAGAACTATTATAAATGAGAATATACAGTTAATGACAGCGCAGTGGCAACAGCATATTGAAGAAATATTGCCACCAATCATAGTTCAATGTAGAGATTATAAGCCAATAGAGTTTAAGTTTGATAGTGATAGTAGCATAGAAGAAGCAATAGCCGCAGAGCGAGATAAGTATTATGTTAAAGCTATAGAAGCTACTAGTAAGCAGACGGCGTATGAAAATTATAAGTTAGCAGCAAAGTTGGGCCATTTAAATTCACAGCTTATTTGTACATGTGAGGCTAATTTGGATAGCTATGAGATAATAGAGCATCGTACTATATCCGAGAAAATGGAGATGGCTAAATGCGGAGATGTTAAAGCTCAAAATGTATTAGGATTACATTTAAAGTATGGAATAGGAGTAGCCCAAGATGATGTAGCTGCATATAAGTTGTTTAAGATGGCAGCAGCTAAAGGGGATATAAATGCGAGAAATAATTTAGGATGTTGCTATGAACAGCAGATAGGAACGGTTAAGAATGAGAGATTAGCATTTGAGCAGTATTACATAGCAGCGATAAACGGCAATGCATTGGCGCAAAATAGCGTAGGGTTATATTATGATAAAGGCTATGGAGTGGATAGAAATCCCGCGCTAGCTATAAGGTGGTATAAGAAAGCTGCCGCACAAGAGAATGTGTATGCGCAATCAAACTTGGCTAGGTGCTATGAGAATGGAAAGGGAGTAGATGTAAATTATGAGATAGCGTATAAATGGTATAGTAGAGCAGCTAGAAATGGCGGAGGAACGGAATATTACGAGCTAGGAAAGTGTTATGAAATGGGGCGAGGTACATCGCAGGATTTTAGACATGCATTAAAATGGTATTTAAAAGCTGCTGAAGAAGAGAATGAGAAGGCTGCGTTTAGAGTAGGAATATTTTATGAGGAAGGATATGGAGTGGAAGCAAGTGAGCAGATGGCAGTTTCTTGGTACGCTTATGGCGCACGCCTAGGTAATGCATCTGCGCAAGTTCGCTTAGGGATGTGCTTAGAGACTGGCATGGGTATAAAGAAAGATATGGAGATGGCGTTTTATTGGTATAGAAAGTCAGCTTTGCAGAAGCATCCATATGGGACGTATCAGACTGCTAGGTGTTATGAGTATGGAATTGGTACATCGGAAGATATATCTGAGGCGGTAAAGTTTTATACTGTAGCGTCAGAATTAAATGTTTTGCATGCGAGGCTTAGTTTGTCTAAGTTTTATTATTGGGGATTAGGTGTAAAGAAAGATACGGAGCGAGCGAAGGAATTGTTGCATGAAGTAGTAATGACAGACGTAGAGCTACAATATAAGCTAGCAACTGGGCAATTGCTATACTGCAATGATGCATGGTCATTGTATTGGTTTAGACATGCGGCATCATTAGGTCATGCTGGGGCAATATATAGCCTGGGGCGTTGTTATGCAGACGGAATAGCAACTGCTGTAGACTTAGAAAAAGCGCACGCATGCTATAAAACATCCGCGCAGAAGGGATACTTGCCGGCACAGATGGCATTGGGGCAATACTATATAGAGCAAGCAAATCAAGAAGAAGCCATCTATTGGTACACTATGGCCGCTGCCCAAGGTGATGCTCAAGCTAAAAGCATCCTTAGATTAATAGCAGGAAAAAAGCTTCTCTAAACAGAGAAGCCTTCTTAGCATAAACCTTTAAATCCTTTAAATCCATAAGCGCTATGCGCAGATTTAACACCACAAACAATAGCCTGCTCAAGCACAATAGCCGCAAGGTTACCCACCACATTAATATCCGCTAAAACATCGCCCGTAGAGACCGCATAAACAGAGTCGCCATCTGCAGTAGTGTGTACTGGGCGTATCGCCCTAGCCATACCATCATGCGCCATAGCTGCGATTTTATTCAAATCAGCTTTACAGAAGCTGCAATTAGTAACAATAATAGCCAGAGTAGTATTAGTGCAAACTGAAAACAAATTTTTAGTAGCATTAAGCAAAGCAAAATCACTATTTTGCAATGAGAAAGCATTCTTCTGTTCAAAAGCAATAGCATCAGCCATTATCTTCTCCGCAGCATCAGGCGTAAACAATCCTTGGTTAAATAAACGCTGAATATGCACCTTCGCCGCATCAACAGCCTTTTGCCTATCCAAATCATGAGAAACATAATTTGGCTCCGCTAATAGCCCTGCAATCTGCACACCATGTTCATAAACATCCCCCAGAGCATTAACCGCCACCAAAGCGCCCACCTTAATTCCATCCGCCGATAGGGCATAAGTTCCTAATCCACTCTTCATAGCAAACTGCGGTCCTAGCACCTTACCTATAGTGCATCCCGTTCCAGCTCCCACATTACCATGCTCCACAGCCTCATACGAAGCATTAACGCAAGCATCATACCCCATCTTTGCATCAGGTCTTACATCCACACTAGCCACAGCCAAGTCAAACAATGCGCTCTGGCAAACCAGAGGCACTTTAGTAACTCCCACATCAAATCCTACATTACGTTCCTCCAAAAACCTCATCACACCTCCAGCAGCATCAAGCCCAAAAGCCGAGCCTCCTGAAAGCAAAATAGCATGAATTCCAGAAGCCGCCATAAGTGGATTTAGCAGAGGAGTTTCCCTAGAAGCTGGTCCTCCTCCTTGAATAGACAAGCCAGCAGGTGCGCAAGTGTCTGGTAAAAATACAGTGCATCCTGTTCCAGCATCAACATCTTGCGCATGCCCTACCTTAAAACGTCCAATAGACATAAAATCAATTTGATTCATATAAATCACCTCCCTGCTGTAAAGTTAAATCAATAACACGCTCCACAATCTGCTCCAAACGCTGTGCATTAAAAGCAAAAGCCTTAATACACAAATCTCCATAATAAGTCTCACTCACCCCCACATCATCGCCCACCACATCCCTAACCATATCCGCACTAATATCCACATTAACGATAACCATAGTTAGCAAATGCGTATAACCCTCATACATACCAAACCCATTCATATCCATCATCCTAGGCTCAAAATAAGCATTATCCACAAACACTAACTCCGACCCCACAAAAACATCAGTCCTCGACTCATAAAAACTATACTCAAATCTCTCACCATAAAAAACTCTACCTGCTGCCAAAATCTCAGAATAAATCAACCTAGCATCAGTCCCTAAGTGCACCTCAGTACTAGCCTTAAAAGCCGACGACGCAAACGGAATCACCGGCGCTTGTTTATAAATCAATGTAGCTCCATCTGCAACATTAATAGTAGACACTCTTAACGCGCTCCCTTTATCCATCTTATGAATCTTCTCATACGCCTGCGCCGTAATCTCCACCACAGACAATCCATCCACCACAATATCCACAAATTGATTATCCCCTGCCATCACTCCTGCTGATGAAGACAACACCATTAAGCTAACCAATCCGCTCTCCTTATAAAACGGCCTCACTACCTTAAACGGTGCAGTGCAATAACTACTCACCAACTCATTATCCCGAAACTTTAACTCCAGCCTCGACTCACATTCATAACTCACAAAAACTACACCTCTTCCTAAAACATCACCTCATTCTTCAACCAATCTAAAACATCATCAACTCCCTCATCACCCTTAATATTAGTAAAAATAAATCTCTTCCCATTCCTCATCATAGCCGAATCTCTATCCATCACACCTAAATCCGCACCGACATATGGCGCTAAATCAATCTTATTAATCAACAACAAATCCGACCTAGTAATACCAGGCCCTCCCTTCCTCGGAATCTTATCTCCTCCCGAAACATCTATCACAAAAATAGTAGCATCCACCAACTCAGGGCTAAAAGTCGCCGATAAATTATCTCCTCCAGACTCCACAAAAACTATGTCCAAATCATCAAACCTATCCATCAACTCTTCAATAGCCTCCAAATTCATAGAAGCATCCTCTCTAATCGCAGTATGAGGACATCCTCCTGTCTCCACTCCTACAATCCTATCCGCATCCAAAACACTATTCCTCACCAAAAACTGCGCATCTTCCTTAGTATAAATATCATTAGTCACCACCGCTATACTATACTCTGTTGCCAACCTCCTAGTCAGCACCTCAATTAACGCTGTCTTACCAGAGCCTACTGGCCCTGCCACACCAATCCTTACCACCAAATCATCTCCTTATGACATATACTGCCTTGAATACAAAACCTCATGTTGCATACACCTAACATCATTCCCAGGCGCGCTAAGCCCTAAATAATTCTCATCCAGCATCATAGCTCTCCTAATCAGCTCCTCATAATACTGCGCCAAATTAAACAACATCCTCTGCCCCTCAGTCTGACTAAGCGGCACAAGCTTAACTATATTTGTAACCATAGCTGACATACTCGAATACACAAAGCATTCCATCGCCTCAAGCTTACTTGCCCCCACAGAGGCACAGAACGCTCCATATGCAACCGTATAGTTTGCATGCTCCTTAATATACATATTATAAGTATCTCTTAAAAAAACCACATCTAGAGCCTCTACAGTCTTAATAAATCTCCTGCCCAACTTAATACTAGCCTCTCTAACTTCCCTTGCCGACATAACTGCCAACAACAACCTATCCAACTTCACAAGCTCGTGCTCCTTAGCATCATACGCCAACGACACCGCCAACAAATCAGTATATAAAAATTGCCCCCACATATACGCCAAAATATAACTTAGAGCATCCTCAGCAGAGCTAATAAGTCCTTTAACTACATATGTCTCTAACCCATATGACTGCGTATAACTTCCTATAGGAAACGTAGAATCATTAATTTGCATCAACAAATAGTTCATAGCGCTAACTCATGCGAATGACATGCATCAGAACAAATCCTATCCACCAACAACACTACATCCTCACTAACTCGCACCCCTAACTTCCTCAGCAACACTCTTACAGGCTCCTCAATTGGCGTAAAAAACTGCATCGGGCCTACACCTCTAAAAAGCGGCAGATGCCTATTCCCTAACTCATAACACACCTTCGCCACCATATCTACATCATCTACATCAATAACAAAAGCTCTCGTAGCTAACACTTCTATCACATACACACAATCACCATAAACAGCCACTACATCAGCTGGCTTTAGCACTACAGATTTATCAAACTTAATCCCTATTACATCACCATTATCCAGCTCTTTCTTAATAATCCTCTTACCTACCTCATACCACTCCAACTTAACCTCAACCACTTCCTTACCTACAAAATCTTCAACCGACCCCAAAACCTCACAAGCTTTTATCATAAAAACACTCCTCTAAAATAAAAAATATAACTGACTCATAGGAAGCACCGCAGCCGCCTTGCTACAAACTGGCACACCATCTACAGTCACCTCATAAGTCTCCGCATCTACCAAAATAAGCGGCGTAGCATCATTAAGCACCAAATCTTTCTTACCTATATCTCTACAATTAACAACAGGCAAAACAATCTTCTCCAAACCAAGCTTATCAACCACACCTGCATTAAGAGAAGCCTGCGAAACAAATGTAATACAAGTTTTATATTTAGCCTTACCTAAAGCTCCAAACATATTTCTATATACCACTGGCTGAGGAGTTGGTATGGAAGCATTCGCATCACCCATCTGGCTAGCAACAATAAAGCCTCCTTTAATAATCAGCTCAGGCTTAACACCAAAAAAAGCAGGCTTCCAAATCACTAAATCCGCAAACTTGCCTACTTCAACCGAGCCAACATACTCAGAAATGCCACTAGCAATAGCCGGATTTATAGTATACTTGGCGATATACCTCTTAGCTCTTTCATTATCCGTATAAATCTCACTACCCCTCTGCACCTTCATACTATGCGCAGTCTGCCAAGTCCTGCTTATCACCTCACCGACTCTACCCATAGCCTGCGAGTCAGAAGACATAATAGAAAAAATACCTTCATCATGCAATACATCCTCAGCAGCAATAGTCTCAGGCCGTATCCTACTATCAGCAAATGCTAAATCCTCAGGAATATTAGGGTCTAAATGATGGCAAACCATAAGCATATCTAAATGCTCATCTATAGTATTTACAGTATAAGGCATAGTAGGGTTAGTGGAAGCTGGCAGCACGTTTGGCATACCGGCAATAGTAATAATATCAGGAGCATGACCACCTCCAGCACCCTCTGTATGAAAGGTGTGAATAGTGCGACCAGCAATAGCCTCAATAGTATCCTCAACACAGCCAGCTTCATTTAGCGTATCCGTATGAATGGCAACTTGCACATCATATTTATCCGCAACTTGCAAACACATATCAATGGCCGCCGGAGTACTTCCCCAGTCTTCATGTAACTTAAGCCCTAACGCACCAGCCTTAATTTGCTCCTCCAAAGGAACAGCGCTAGAACAATTGCCCTTGCCATAAAAACCAATATTAATAGGAAAATCTTCAGCAGCTTCTAACATACGCTCAATATTTAGTGGCCCCGGAGTACAAGTGGTGGCGCAAGTCCCTGCAGCAGGACCAGTACCACCGCCAATCATAGTAGTAATTCCGCTATATAGAGCAGTCTCTATCTGCTGTGGGCAAATAAAATGCACATGAGTATCAATACCGCCTGCAGTAATAATCATACCCTCACCAGCTACAGCTTCAGTACTTGCTCCAACAACCATAGTTACGCCATCTTGAATATCTGGATTGCCAGCCTTTCCTATACCTACGATATTGCCATCTTTAATGCCTATATCCGCTTTAACAATCCCCCAATAATCTAAAATTAAAGCATTGGATTACCATATCTAGCGCGCCTTCTAGCGATGATAGAGTAGCACTACAGCCCATGCCATCCCTAAGCGTCTTACCTCCGCCAAACTTAATCTCATCACCGTATACTGTATAATCTTTTTCAACCTCAATAAATAACTCAGTATCAGCTAATCTAACCTTATCACCTACTGTGGGTCCAAACATCGATACATAACTACATCTCTTCATTATCCATAAACCCTCTTTCCTTAGCAATATTTACAGCAGTTTCTATATCAGCATTATATAAACCATTTAGCCCTACTACTGTCTTTTTACCACCTAACTCCACTAGCTCTACTCTTAGTTGCTCACCTGGTTCAAACCTAACCGAAGTGCCTGATGGAATGTTTAATCTAAAACCATAAGCTTCTCTTCTGTCAAGCTTCAGTAGCTTATTAACTTCAAAAAAATGATAGTGGGAGCCTACTTGAATTGGTCTATCTCCACTATTTACTACCACTAGTTCCTTAACAGCCTTGCCGCTATTAATTACTATTTCCTTATCATCAATTATTACCTCACCTGGAATCATTGTTACCCCTCCTACCTAATTGGACTATGAACAGTCACTAACTTGGTGCCATCTGGGAATGTCGCCTCTATCTGCACATTCTCTACCATATGAGCTACACCTTCCATTACATCATCCGCGCTTAGTAACTGCTGTCCCATGCTCATTAACTGCGCGACAGAATGGCCATCTCTAGCTAGCTCATATAGCTCGGATGATATATATGCTACTGCTTCTACATAATTTAACTTTAAACCCCTGTTCATACGCGCTTTTGCTAATTCACCTGCTTGATGAATTAATAATCTCTCAATTTCTCTTGGTGTTAAATGCATAGTATCCTCCTAAATCTAGACATAACAAATGGCGCTACTCTTATTCACGTAGCGCCATTGCTTTTTTTATGATAACATAATGACGTTAGTCTGTCAACTGTGCAGCAGTTTTTTAAACTCCTCAAATACTACTGGTCTTGAGAAGTAGTACCCCTGTATTAAGCCAAATTGCTTTAAGGCATCAAACTGCTCTTGCGTCTCTACTCCCTCTATTATTGTCTGCATCTCTAGCGAGTTAGATATTCGAGTTATACCATCTATTATTGAATAATCTTTGGCGTTATCCACAAATATCTTGTCTATCTTTATAATATCCAATTTGTATTCCTGTAGATAACTAAATGATGAATACCCTGTACCAAAGTCATCTAGTGCCACATCAATCCCTACTCTTTTTAGCTCGGCTAAATTCTTTCTAACAATCTCCTTATCCTCTAATAACACCGACTCAGTTATCTCAAAACAAACATATTTGTATTCAATAGAATACCTATCTAATATAGCTAGTGCGTTTGTTACAAAATCATCCTCCATCATCTGTATAGGAGATATATTTATAGATATTTGCATTTCGTGACCACAGTCTAATAACACTCGTATATCTTTAGCGACGCGTTCAATAATCCAGTTACCTAATAGTATTATCATGCGAGTCTGCTCAGCTATAAATATAAATTCGTTGGGAGGTACAAATCCTAGCTCGCCACTAAACCACCTAATTAATGCCTCGGCCTTCTTAATGTGCCTGTCGCCATCTATTATTGGTTGATAATATATAACAAACTCACTTAAGCCAACTGCAGTGCCAAGTAGTTCTTTTATGCGCTCCTCTTTGATGTATGTGGAATATATATCTTGATTAAATAACAATATGCCAGAAGTGTTTAAATCCTTAGCATGCTTTATCATTACATATATCTTGGTTATCATATCCTCCTCAGTGTGGCACTGTAGTGGACAGCTAATGCCTGCTGCATTGAATTCTATATATATAGGCTTTTTGTTGGGATATAGCAATGGGCTATTGAAGATGTCTAGGATTTGCTTTTTGTAGCAATGTTGGACATCGCGGTCGGTGTGAGGGACCATTATTATAAACTCATCGCCAGAGTAGCGGATTACTACGCCTCTTTCATGTGATACGCTATTTTTAAGCTTTGTAGCTACAGCTTGTAATACAAAATCGCCAGTGACATCGCCAACTGCGTCGTTTACGCCTTTAAAATTCTTAATATCTAAAAGCATGATTAAGAATGGTTCGCCTGCATCATTAAACTTCTGATAATACAGCTTTACCATCTTTCTGTTAGGGAGATTAGTAAGCTCATCATAATATAGCAATTGTCTAATCTTCTTAGGCAATTTATCCTCAATATGTTTGGCAAGCTCGCCCATCCTACTTATGCCTGTTTTATACTCATAACTGTTGTCGCCAAGCTCTTCTATTATATGAACTAAACTGTCTAGTGCCTTTGATACTGGCTTTAGTAGTATTATTAAGCTTATTGTGATTATTATTGCTATACACAGAATTAGTAATATTATCCTTGTTATTGTATTACTACTATTTGCTGCTACTTCAGGATTTGCCTTAATGCTGTCTAAATCTACTATAAATGTGATGCCCATATTGCCTTCATCAGTATAGTTTATAATTTCTACATTTTTGCCAGCGTAGTATTTAGTAATATCGTTTATTTCGGTGCCTATTTGTTTATTGCTAGAATAGCTAGTGCCATCATCAGCGTGGATAATGATGTCTAGGTCGGCGATGGCGTAATTTTGTTTTAGTTTTTCTATAAGTGAATCTAGATAGATGTCTAGGGATATAGCGCCTAGTGGCTCTTGTGTTTCGGGGTCGTATATAAAGCGTACGATGCTAAATAAGCTTATGTCATCGCTTTCCCACTGGGTGTATTGTGCGGTGGCTACAGCAGTTTGGGATTGTTCTATTTCTTCTGTTAGCCATGGGCGAGAGTATACATCGTAGTTGGTGCCATATTCATTATCTGATATAAAGAATTGGTCGGCGATGCTTATGACTGTGATTTTCTCTACAAAGCTTAAGCTTATTATTATATCATTGAAGCTGGCGACGATGTCTTTTAAGGTGTCGCCATACTGCTGTGTGTAGCCGTTGTTTTTAACGTCTACTAAAGTCTGCTGTATTTCATCTTTTTGGGCTATGACATTTACTGTGTCTAACAGCAGTTGTAAATCTTCCATCAGGTGACTCATTACATCGTTGCTTTGCATTATACTTACGAATGATACTGTATTATCGTCGATTACCTCTGTGGTAATGTTGGTCATGTAAATGACGGATACGATGATTGCTAGGGCTAGTGCTACCAACTTGGAGTCGGCTAATTTGATTTTCATATAGGTTCCCCCTTATGTATTTGTTAGAAATGAATTTCATTAAATTCCTACTTATTTAGTATATCATATAACAGAAAAATTGAGAATAAAAAAAAGGAGCCAAGGCTCCTATTAACTAAATTTAAAAAAGCTTAACAAGTCTTTTAGTTCTTCTGACTGACGAGCTAGTTCTTGACTAATGGAAGCAGATTCTTCCGAAGTTGCAGTGTTAGTTTGAACAACAGCTGAAATTTGTTTAGTACCTGCTAAAAGTTCTTTAACATCGCCTTGTTGAGATTGAGTTTTTTCAAGTAACTCCTCAAAAAACTCTGCTGTTTCATTTATACTATGCACAATTTCAGAAAGGCTTTTTTCGGTGTCATTAGCCATGTTTTGGCCTTCTTGAACGTAAGACTGACTTTCCTTAATAATCTCTTCTATCTCTTTAACAGTTTCGGAACTCCTACCTGCTAAGTCGCGGATTTCGTTAGCAACAACAGCAAAACCTTTGCCAGCTTCACCAGCACGAGCTGACTCTATAGCTGCATTAAGTGCTAGTAGGTTAGTTTGGCTAGCAATGTTATCTACTGTTTTTAATACTTCACCAATAATTTCACTAGTTTTACTTATTTTACCCATAGAAACTAACATATTTGCCATAGCAATAGTACCTTGGTCGGCTTTAAGTTTAGCTTCAGTGGAAAGCTTAGTAGTTTCTTTAACTTGGCTAAGAGTTTCGTTAACGCCCTCGCCAATGTTTTCAGTGGTGGCGATAAATTGTTCAATTAAATCAGCTTGCTCAGTAGCACCTTCAGCAAGTTCAGTAGCACCCATAGCGATGTTTTCAGAACCATCGGCAACAAGTTCAGCTGCTAAGCTAATTTGACCTAACGAATTATCAAGTGTTTCGCAAATACTTTCCATAGCAACTTTAATAGGTTGAAACTGACCAGGGTAAGTAGCTTTTAAACCACTAACGAGGTTAAAATTACCTTTAGCCATATTAGATAAAGTAGACTGCGTTTCCTCAATAATATCACTTAATCTATCAGACATAGTAATGAAGTTTGTAACTAACTTGCCAATTTCATCGTTAGAAGTGCTGTTTAGGTTTACAGAAGATAGATTACCATTAGCTATATCAGTAGATGCATCAACAAGTGATTTTAGAGGTTTAAGCATGTTAGTGATAATCATATTAGAGCTAATAGCAAGAGCGATTATAACGCCAATACAAGAGATAATTATAGTTGCAGAGATAGCAATTATAGAGCTTCTGTAATCTGTAACTTCTAACCTAATTTGAGACCACCACGTTTCTCCACTAACCTCGAATGGGTAGAAAAATCTTAGGTGATGGGTACCATTGGAATGCTCTGCTTGAATGCTAAATGGTTGCTTGGTGCTAACTTTAGATAGTAACTCTGAAGCACTTGAAGCTTTTAACGTTGAATCTAAGTTAACACCAATAGAACCGCCGCCAGTGTTATATAGCAATACTAGGGATTCATCTAGGATGCTAGCGGCCATTGTATCATAGCGCTCATCTGATGATTTAATCGCATCAAAGTTAGAGGCTATGATGCGTAGAACTATAACGCCTTTAAACTCTGAATTATAGGTCATAGGGACTGATATATAGGTAAGGTATCGGCCGTCCTCAGCTAGCTCAGTGGTGCTAAATGTTGCGTTATCGGAATTTTTACCCGCTAGGTATAATTCAGAATTAATGTAGCTAGTATAAGAGTCAATGACTGTGTAAGAACTATTAGCAGCAGTAGACTCAGTTACATGGATAGCATAGGTTTCGATATTTGGGTCGAAAGCGTATGGCTCAAAGTATATGCCGATTTCGCAAATATCAGTTTTATCATTATTAATAGCTGCAATAGAAGTATTAATGATGTAGTTTTCCGCAGAATAATTAGCTAGCGGCAATAACTGCTCAGGATAAACTTCGCTATGCTCAGTATATTCAATGCTCCTACCATTTTTACTAACTGTATTAAATAGATTAGATAAATAATTTTCAAAATCTTCAGCAACAAAAATACTAGACTCGAGTTTAGTTTGAGCTATGGAAGCATTAGCTTCAGCTAAGTTAGCGAATTCTCCACTCATACTTTTAGTTAAAGCTGAAATTACTTGTACAACAGAAAGAACAACAAGCAGAATTAAACAAATAGTAACAATGGCAGTGACTCGCCAAGCAATTTTGGTTGATAAACTGTCTTCTTTAATGTGTTTCATATCACCCTATCTCCTTTTCGGTTTTTTTTTAATATTGTAGAACGTACTTTTATATTGTGTCACTCTTCTTATAATTTATATCGGATAGAGAAAAATAATCTTTACTGTCAACATTTACCGAACTATGTAATAAAAATGATTAGAGCGCATAATAAAACGAAGCAAGGTATCCACAATATAATTTTTATGCAATTGTTTGTTTAGTACATCTAAATATAAATATGTTGTTGCTTATAAAAAATATACCATTTTCCATAAGTATTGCTTATAATTGTGGAAAATTTTTAGTTTTATTATTAATGATTAACGTAAACTTAAATTAATTTGTATAGTAACTTAGTTAAAAAATTTTCCAATAATAAATTAGTAAATATTGATATTGTTTAATGTTGAAAATTAGTCTATTGTATTTTTAATGTACATAATAATATATAAAGCACGAGCATATGAAGAGCAATTTAACAAGAAACATTAATAAGCAGTTAAAAAGTAATTTAAAAGTAATTTAATGAGGAGGAAAGAAAGCGTATGATAACAATTATATTGAATGTAGTATTAATGGCCATATTTTTTACGCATAATTACATTTTACTTAAAGTGCTGAATAATATTTTTGATATAGAAGCGAAACAATGTAAAATGATAATATTATCGGTATCAAATGTAGTAGTAAATATTTGGTTGAAAGGAGTGTTTCCTGATTATACTTTATTAGCTTATTTAATACTTACAACATTTCATTTTATACAAGTATATGTGTATATAAATACACCGAGGTTGATAAGGGTAGGAATAGGGTTAATGTTCCCAGTACATATAATGGCAAATTCATTTTTAGTGTGCACAATATGCGCTTATATAACGAAGCAGAGTTATAGTTATATTTATCAAACAGAAACTATATTTCTAGCAACTAGGTTAATTTCAGTGACATTATTAATAGTGTTTGTGGCTATTTTGGCTCTTATTAGAAAGGATGTTCTACAAAGTATTTTAAAAAAACATCCGGAGAGGCTAAAAATATTTGCAGTATTAGAATTGCTAATGATGATGCAGTTAATGGGGACAGTACATTTGTTTACTAATGTAGATTATAATATATATGTAATAACGACAGTGCTAATAACATCCATATTAATGTTGGGGATATTTTATACAGGATTATTTATGCTAATAGGGTTTGATATATTAGAAGAGCACAAGATACATTCTAATTCAGGAATATTAGAGAGCATGTATAGGAATATGTTGATAGAGAAATCGGAAAGGACGATAGAAATAGATTGCTATACAGGAAAGGTTATAAATCATGTGTTTCAGGGAGAGGTGCAGCACTCGTTTATAGGAACGTCGTATGATAAGTTAATTCAGTCTATAGTAGAGACTAATTTGCATCCAGGTGATAAAGAACTATTTTTAACGAAACATGAGTTAGAGTATATGATATTGTTGTGTGATACGATAAGTGTATCTTCATATGAATGTGAGTATAGGTTAAGGTCAGCAGAGTCAGAGTATTTTTGGTATAAGGATACGATAAGCGTACAGCATCATGAAAATGGCCAGGATATTACAGCGATAATATTGACTAACAATATACAGACAGAGAAGAATTTAGCTTTTTGGGCCAATATAGATAGGTTGTCTGGGTTGTATAATAAGATTGCAACAGAGGAGTTAATAAGAGAGCATTTAAAACAACATTGCTATGGTATTATGTTTATGATAGATATAGATAACTTTAAAGCTATAAATGATAATTTTGGACATGATATAGGGGATGAAGTAATAAAAGAGATATCTACGAAGTTAAGTTGTATATTTAAATCAGGTGACATAATAGGGCGTATGGGCGGAGATGAATTTATGGTATTTATAAAGAATGAAGTGCCATTAAATTTGGTTGATAAGGCTATTAAAATATGTGAATCAGTTTATACAACTTATTTTGATGATAGTAACAAAATAACTATATCCGCAAGCATTGGGATAAGTGAAGTTACGGAGAAAGTATGTACATTCCAGAGTTTGTATAAGATGGCAGATATGGCGTTATATGAGTCTAAAAAGAGAGGGAAAAATACTTATACAATAGGACAGACGAAACTTTAAGTTCCCATAATTCTTTAAATATATACTATTGATAAAATTGGATATATATGGTATATATTATAGTATATACAAAGTTAAAGGGGGGTTATAAAAATGAAGTTAGTTAATAAACAGTTAATTTTATTGGGGATAGTATTTATATTTGCAGTAATATATATTACTACGAATTCGATAGATTTAATGGAGGCGAGCACTACAACGTTTATAGGGACGATGCAGTCTGAGGATGTAGCGATAACGTTACAGGATAATCTGGAGCTGTTACAGGAGACGGCGAATGTAATAGCTGAAAATGAAAAAGTTATAGAAGTTTTAGAGAAGATAGAAATAGAAGGATACACACAAGAGTATGCTAGTCAGTTAATGATGAATGTTCAGAATTTTACTCATATAATGAATAATTTAAGTTTTACAGATACGATATCGCTTATAAGTATAGGCGGAGAGTTTGCGATATCGGAGACTACTTTAATAGAGGATTATGATGTGTATGCAAGACCTTGGTACGATGAAAGTATGCTATATGCACAAGATGCAGTTATATCAGTGCCATATATAAGGGAGTCGTCTGGTGTGGTAACTTCAAGTATTGTTAAGTTTATTTTTCATACGCAGACTGGGGAGCCAATAGGGTGTGTATTGGTTAATATTATATTAGAGGATTTAGTGAATGCTTTAAAGGAAGATTATCGGATTGCACAGTTGGATGTTTTTATGAATTATATGGGCGTACCAGTATATTCGGATGGCGATGAATTTTTTGCAATCGATATACCACCGGAGTACTACATAGAAGACAATGTAAAATTGTATAAGCAGGATATTTTTGATGGAGAAATTAGTATTATATTTGTGATAAATTTGGATACGATAAGCGAGAATGAGCATGTGGCTAAAAATAGTAATTATGTAGTTGGAAAAATTTATAGGCTTATACTTAGTATTACGTTATTAGTGCTAGTGATATTATTGTTAGTGTTAAAGCCGGTTTTAGCAGCTATACGGAGTTTGTTTAACGTTATAGAGGAGTTGGGAGAGGATTATCCAGAGTATAATAAGAACATAAGTCAAGTAGCACAGATGGCTAAGTTTATAGAACAAAGTTTGCCAAAGAAGATAAAGTATTTGATTTATTATGATGAGTTAACGGGATTGCCTAATAGAAAGATGTTTAAGACGTTGTATAGAACGTATACGAATAGTAATAGAGCATTTGCTATTATGTTGCTAGATGTTAAAAATTTTAAGCGTATTAATGATGCTTTTGGTGAGGAAACTGGGGATAAAGCGTTGATGGATATAAGTAGAATTTTAACTAGAGCGCTAGAAGGGACTGACGGAGCTGTAGTAAGATATACAGGAGATGAGTTTATAATACTGGTGGATTTGGCACATATAGATTATAATGCAGGGATGTTTTATGAGACAAGGATTTTGCCATTGTTTAGTTCATCGGTGGCGAATCAAATACAGATAGAGTTTAATGCTGCTGCTATAATTAATCCAACACATTGTGGGACAGAGGATGATATGGTAACTAAGATTTATGTTATGATTAAGAAGGCTAAGGAGTTAAATACAACGGGTTTAGTGTTATTTGATAATGATGTATATTCTGTTTATGTGAGCGAAGGTAGAATTAAGGATTGTTTAAAAAGCGCAATAGAGGCTGAGGAGTTTGTGGTTAATTATCAACCTATAGTAGATGAGGATAAGCATATACGAAAAGCGGAAGCGTTAATTAGATGGTATAGTAAGGATTTAGGATTTGTTCCACCAAATGAGTTTATATTTGTGGCAGAGCAGACAAGGGCTATAATAGATTTAGGGGATTGGATTATAGAAAGGGTAGCTAAGGATTTAAATAGGTTATCTCAGGATGGGTTTGAGGTACAGATTTCAATAAATATTTCGCCAATACAATTGATGGAAGATGATTTTGTGGCTAAGGCAGTAGCAACATTAGATAAGTATGGGGTAAAGTATAGTTTAGTATGTTTTGAGATTACAGAATCTATATTGATAGAAGAGAGAGAAGTTGTTAAGCAGAATATAAAGCAGTTGCAGGAGTTAGGGATACATTTGGCGTTAGACGATTTTGGAACAGGGTATTCGTCATTTAGTTATTTGAAGGAGTATAATTTAGATATTATTAAAATAGATAAGATTTTTGTAGATAATGCTACAGCAAAGGATTACGCTATAATTGATGGGATAAAGAGAATATCAGATGCGTTAGGGATGCAGATGATTATAGAAGGTGTGGAGACGAAAGAGCAGTTTGATGAGTTAAAGAATTTAGGACTTATACAAGGGTATTATTTTTCTAGACCTATAATTTGGGACGATTTTGCCAGTTTGGTTAAATTGGGTTAATTAAAAAAAGAAGCAGATATTTAGCCTGCTTCTTTTTTTTATCTAAATTAGGCAAGAATACTCCCACCTCTTTAGGTGGTGAGATGAATTGCCATTCTTTCTTCTTTAACATACAAACCCTTTTC
>MDJM01000084.1 GCA_001994995.1 Candidatus Parepulonipiscium sp. PG-Nuni2H_MBin01
AACCTATGCAACCTGCTGCTTATGAACAACCTGTACAACCTACGCAACCTGCTGCTTATGAACAACCTGCACAACCTATGCAACCTGTTTATGAACAACCTGTACAACCTACGCAACCTGCTGCTTATGAACAACCTGCACAACCTGTTTATGAACAACCTACGCAGCCTGCTGCTTATGAACAACCGATACAACCTGCTGTTTCTGAACAACCTGCACAACCTGTTTATGAACAACCTACGCAACCTGCTGTTTATGAACAACCGATACAACCTGCTGTTTCTGAACAACCAGTACAACCTGCTGTTTCTGAACAACCAGTACAACCTATGCAACCTGCTGTTTCTGAACAACCTATACAGCAGGCAGAACCGCAATATGTTGAACAAGTTAAAGAAGTTGATGTAGAGCCATATAAGCCATCGAAACAATTGCAACCTGAGGAAACAGCAGAATTGCTTTACAGACATTTTATTGAACATGTGCCTTTAACTGAATCTTTACAGCAAGCTCCAAACAAAGCACAAGCTTCACCACAACAAGTGCAACAAGCACCAGTGCAGCAACAAGTACAGCCAGTACAACAGCAAGCACCAGTGAGGCAGCCTGTACAGCAGCAAGCACCAGTACAACAGCCTGTACAGCAACAAGCTCCAGTGCAACAACCAGTACAACAGCAAGCTCCAGTACAACAAACTGTACAGCAACAAGCACCAGTGCAACAGCAACCAGTACAACAGCAACCAGTACAACAGCAACCAGTACAACAGCAACCTCCAGTACAACAAACTGTACAGCAGCAAACACCAGTGAGGCAGCCTGTACAGCAGCAAGCACCAGTACAACAGCAACCAGTACAACAGCAAGCTCCAGTACAACAACCAGTACAGCAGCAAGCACCAGTGAGGCAGCCTGTACAGCAACAAGCACCAGTGCAACAGCAACCAGTACAACAGCAAGCTCCAGTACAACAAACTGTACAGCAGCAAGCTCCAATGCAACAACAACCTGTACAGCAACAAGCTCCAGTGAGGCAGCCTGTACAGCAGCAAGCTCCAATGCAACAAGCACAGCCGGTACAACAGCAAGAACAATTTATGCAACAAGCTATAACTCAACAACAGCAAGAACCATCTATGCAACAAGCACAAAGGCCAACACAACAAAATAGAGCTACACAAGTTCAGCGACAAGTAAAACAAAATAATAGGCCGCAAACGCAAAAACAAGTTAGACAAAATAGAGTTGCCCCAAAACCTACTCAGCAAACGGAGCCAATCTGGACAGTGGAACCTATAGTTGAACAACAACAAATAAGACAGCAACCAATAAGTGTAATGGAGCCGGAGCCACAAACAAGTGTAACACCTAGCCCAATAGAAGTTACAGTTAATAACCAAAAAGTGCTACTAGCAAACGAAATAGACCCTATGATTGTAAGAGTGTTCGACTTTATAGACTTTAACCTTAGCGAACGAGGCAAAGGAAAAGTATGTCTTAAACTAAATGGGCATGATGCAGAGTACACAGAGAAGCTACATCCAGGCGATAATATTGAAATTTACTGGAGCATGGATAGAGCAAATGCTTAAGCTAAAGGAAGGAGGTTGCAAGGGTTCCTTTTTTATATGTGAGGAGATTCTTGCTAATTTTAGATGAAAATTTTTGATTATTTTGAAACGATAAGCAGTATACCAAGAGGGTCTGGACATGAACAAGCTATTAGCGACTATATGGTGGACTTTGCAAAACAGTTAAACTTAGAAGTTATACAAGACTCGGCAAATAATGTTTATATTTACAAACCTGGAACTAAAGGGTATGAGAATAGTAAACCTGTAATATTACAAGGCCACTTAGATATTGTGTGGGAAAAAGATAAAGATACCGATTTTAACTTTGAAACCCAAGGGCTTGAGCTATATAAGGATGGTGATTGGATAGCTGCAAAAGGTACTACATTAGGCGCTGATAATGGAGTGGCAATAGCTTATCAAATGGCAATATTAGCTGACAATACGTTAGAACACCCTCCTCTTGAAATCTTTATGACAACTGAAGAAGAAACTGGAATGGGCGGAGTTCGCAATATGCATGGTGAGTATCTTAAAGGTCGAACTTTAATAAATTTAGATACTGATTATGAAGGTGAATTTTTAGTAAGTTGTGCTGGTGGTGTAAGAGTTAGAATTAACATGGCATTATCAGCCGAACAAATCGGTACAACTGCTGCGTATAATATGAAAATTCATAATTTACGTGGTGGCCACTCAGGTGCTGAAATTCATCATGAGCGTGCAAATGCTAATGTGATTATGGGGAGAGTTTTAAAAATCTTAAACTCTAAGCTAAGCATAGGTATTGCATGTGTAAATGGTGGCACTAAAGATAATGTTATTACACGCGAATGCGATGCAATTATTACAGTGGATGCAAATAAGGATAACGAGCTTAAACAACTTATAGCACAATTAGACGCAATGTTAAAAAGTGAATATTCAGCACAAGACCCTGATATTACTATTGAATTAACGCCTACCACTACTAATACAATTATTAACCGTGAGTGTGTGAATAAAATGCTTAACTTAATAACTCTGCTACCAAATGGCGTTATTGGTATGAGTCATCATATTGAGAACTTAGTTGAAACTTCACTTAATATGGGTATTGTGGATACTACTGATAAAAATCTGCATATTACTTTTGCTATTAGAAGTTCAGTAGAAACTAAAAAGCATGAAATGGTATCTAAGATTATGGATTTGTGTGAAATTATAGGAGCACATTGTGAAGCGGCAGAAGATTATCCTGCGTGGACTTATAAAGAACATTCTCCGCTAAGAGAAGTGGCTATAAAAGTATATGAAAAGATGTATGATAAAGAGCCAGTAATTATGGCTATACACGCTGGTCTTGAATGTGGATTTATATCACAAAAATTACCACAAGTGGATATTATATCATTGGGTCCTAATGTCAAAGATATTCATTCACCTCAGGAACGTGTTAGCATTAGTTCAATGACTAGAGTTTATGAATATTTATTAGAACTTTTAAAAGCTTTAAATTAAGCAGTTTATACTTATAGAAAAATCATTTAAAACACATAAGAAGGTGGGACATGAAAATACAACGAACGAAATACTATACAATTTCACTTTATACAGTTGTGAGTGTGTTAATTATAGCACTCGCAATTGTATTAATGCTAAAGGTAGATGTGATTTTTAATGTAGTTTTAAATACAATCGGTTTCGTATATGGATTATTTAAACCATTAGTAATTGGATTTATAATCGGGTTTTTAATAGACCCTATTGTAGATTTATATGCTTCTAAACTGTCTACAAAACGAGAAGATAGAACTAGAATGTTAGCCACTTTACTTTCAATCATCACTATAATCTGTTTAGTAGGATTATTTATACTAATGATTGCAATGAACATGCGTGATGTTATAAATCAAACTGATATAAACGGTTTAGCCTCAACTATAAGCGCTTATATTAAATATTTTCAAGAGACACTAGATGGCATGGCAAGTAAGTTAAATATAGGTGGGGTATCAGATAAAATTTTGACTTGCATATATGCGACTATAGACAGTACAATAGAGAGGATTAGCGACTGGATAGTTGAATTTGTTGCTGCCACAGGAAGAAGTTTAATGGATATTTTGTTTGGAGTAATTTTAGCCCTCTATTTAGTTAAAGATAAACCAAAGTTATTACTCATTTGGAACAATGTACTTACAATTATGCTTAACAACAAAGTATATAAGGAGATTACTTCTATAGGTAGGGATGTAAACGTAGTGTTTACAGGCTACATCAGGGGGCAAATGTTAGATGCATTAATTATGACAATATTAACTAGTGTGGGATTAACTATAATAGGGCTAGACTTTGCTATAATCATCGGCCTTGTTACTGGTATATTTAATCTAATTCCGTACTTTGGCCCTATAGTGGGGTTAGTACTTGCAGGGATTATAGGTGGAGTTGGTGATGCTCCTCAAAAAGGGTTATATGCTATATTAGTTGTGCTGACATTACAACAGTTAGATGCGTGGATAATTGTACCTAAAATTATGAGTGATAATGTACAACTTCATCCTATAGCAGTTTTATTAGCGATACTTGTAGGCGGTGAGTTATTTGGATTAGTTGGGATGTTAGCTGGAGTACCTATGGTTGCATTGATGAAGCTAATAATTGTTAGGTATTTAGGAGACATTTTTAATGAAGAGTATATAAAAAAACACCCTTTTTAAGGGTGCCTCACACTAAGTTCACTTGATGATAAACTTTTTTACCTTTCTGTATCATAAGCGCATTATCTTTAAATAAATCTTTAGTAATTTCAAAAGTAATATCTGAAACAACCTCTCCATCCACTTTAATACCTTTTTGAGTAATTAAGCGGCGTGCTTCACCCCTTGAAGGCGCAAGAGCAGTTTTATCCACTAATAAAGATATAATATCAATACCTAAAGCAATATCTTCAGCACAAATGTCAGTAGTAGGCAAAGAACCTTGTGCTCCAGCTCCAGAGAACGCTGCTTTAGCTGCCTCTTGAGCTTTTGTTGCTTCATCTTCCCCATGAACTATTTTAGTTACTTCAAATGCCAAAATTTCTTTTGCCTCATTTATTTTAGCGCCTTCTAAATTAGATAGGCGATTAACCTCATCCATAGGAATAAACGTAAGAAGAGATAAACAAATTTTTACATCTGGGTCTGCAACGTTACGCCAGTATTGGTAAAATTCATAAGGACTAGTCTTATCTGCATCTAACCAAACTGCACCATTAACAGTCTTACCCATTTTTTGACCCTCACTAGTTGTAAGTAAAGTAAAAGTCATACCAAAAGCAGTGTCACCATGAAGCCTGCGTACAAGTTCAACGCCACCTAAAATATTAGACCATTGGTCATTACCGCCAAGTTGGAGCTTACAATTAAACAACCTGTATAGTTCTAGGAAATCATACGACTGCATAATCATATAATTGAACTCTAAAAAGGATAGCCCGCGTTCAAGCCGTTGCTTGAAACATTCAAAAGAGAGCATACGATTAACAGAAAAATGAACGCCTACTTCTCTTAATAATTCCACATAATTAAGCTTAAGTAGCCAATCTGCATTATTAGCAATAATAGCTTTATCATCATCAAAATCAATAAAACGCTTAAACTGCTCTTTAAAGCGACTAATGTTATGCTCAATAGTCTCAACTGTTAACATCTGACGCATATCAGTTTTACCGCTAGGGTCACCTACCATCCCAGTTCCCCCGCCCATAAGAGCGATGGGAATATGCCCTGCAAGCTGCATATGACGCATAGCCATAATAGTTACAAAGTGTCCAACATGTAAACTGTCAGCAGTTGGGTCAAAACCAATGTAGAAAGTAACTTTTTCCTTGCCTAAAAGTTCTTTTAACTCCTCTTCATGAGTTACTTGCTGAATGAAACCACGTTCCATTAGCGTATCAAATACATTCATAAAATTCCTCCCGAAAATTGATTGAGTTATGATACCATATGTAGGGAATTTTTTCAAGGTAGAAGTTAGAGTTTAATACTTATACATACAAGTTGCTAAAATTGTCAACTTTTGTATTGATTAATCATACTGTTTAACGGATATAATATGTAGTAACTAAGCAATGCTACAGAGAAAAATTTTGGTATAGTCTTACACATTTTAGGGATATAATAAACTTAAATAGAACCAAAAAAATTGTTACATGAGTATTAACTTATGTTATAAAGGAGATTAAACTATGGAAATTATTAAACATGCTCAGCCCCTACTAGGAGGTACTTGTGACCAGGAAGGTGTTACATTTGGTATATACGCAAGTGAATTGCAAACTATCAAACTTGAAATTTATAATAACATAAATAGTGACCCAATTTTTACTTATACACTCCAACGTGAAGAAGATTCACAAGGCGATTTCTTCTATATAAAAGTAAGCGATATAACCGAAGGTGTATATTACACTTGGAGTGTCATTGTAGAAGGTAAGGAGCACTTTTTAATTGACCCCTATGCTTATGACGTAGTAAAAGATGATAACGGGAAATTTTTTAATAAAGTAGTAAAACTCTCAAGTAATCCTACTAAAAGGGTACATATACCTTGGGAGGAAACTATAATCTATGAAGTGCATGTTGGCCACTTTACTAATCATGAGACAGCGCAGGTAGAAGCTAGGGGAACTTTTGAAGGGATGATAGAAAAGCTTGATTATCTAAAAGACCTTGGTATTACTACTATTGAATTATTACCAATCTTTTTGTGGAATAGAAATACATTAATTAATCGTCATCCTAAAACTAATGAGCTATTAACTGATATATGGGGGTATAACTCAATTAGTTTCTTTGCCCTAGACCCTGTATATATGACTAGTCAAGCAGATTTACGTGAAACGTTTAAGAAGTTTGTACGTGAAGTACATGACCGTGGTATGGAAGTTGTACTTGATGTTGTTTATAACCATACTGGAGAAGGTGGAGATGGAGGTCCTATATTTAACTTTAAAGCTTTAAATAGGCATGGCTACTATCGCCACTACTATCAATACTATGCAAACTGCTCAGGTACAGGGAATACTCTTAATACTTCTCATTATTTAGTACAAGAGATGACGCTTACAAGCCTTAGATATTGGGTTGTGGAAATGGGAGTAGACGGTTTTAGATTTGACCTAGCTTCAATTTTAGGACAAAATGAAGATGGCAACTGGAGTCATGAGTCTTTAATTAAAAAAATCACCGAAGACCCGATTTTATCTAAAGTTAAACTTATTAGTGAAAGTTGGGATGCAAAAGGTAGATATGATGTTGGTAAAATGCCTTATCCGTTCCATGAATGGAGCGATATATTTAGAGATTGTATTAGACCGTTTGTTAAAGGGGATAAAGGGCTAATAAACATGGTGGCAACGTGTATAGTGGGTAAAGAAATTTCAGCGCAAAATAACTATTCAACGTGTTTACCTGTTCACTACATTACAGCTCATGATGGATTTACGCTATGGGATTTAGTAAGCTATAACGAAAAGCATAACTGGGATAATGGTGAGAAAAACCGTGATGGTTCTAATAATAACTATAGCTGGAATAGTGGATACGAAGGGGAAACTAATGACCCTTACATTTTTAACCTCAGAATTAGAAGGGTTAAGACGTTTTTAGGATTGCTATTTTTAAGTAAAGGTATACCAATGCTTGTTATGGGTGATGAGGGAGCAAGAACTCAAAATGGTAATAACAATGCCTTTTGTCAAGATAATGACTTAGTGTGGCTTAACTGGGATAGATTAGGTGAATTTGAAGATATTGCAGATTTTATAAAAAAAGCAGTTGCACTTAGGAAAAGCGTTCATTGGTACCAAATTAAATCTGATGACAGCTTAAGCTGGCATGGAACTCGTATTAATGACCCTGACTGGAGTTATTTTTCTCGTAGTATAGCATGGTCAATTGACGAAGGGAATAGACAAATTTACTTTGTAGTTAACAACTATAGCCAGTCGCTTAGCTTTGATTTACCAAATCCTAGACATGGATGGAGATTGTATCTGGATAGTGCTAGTAGAACCCATGATAAATCTATTCCTGTTCAAAATAATAAGTATTTAGTTGGAGAGTTTAGCTTCTGTGTATTAGTGGATGAAGAAGGAAATCAGATGGATAGATTACCTAAAGGTATCGACCCTACAGCGCTAGAAGCTGCTATCTCTAAAACCATTGAGACTATACCTTCAAAAGAGGAGTTTGAAAATACTTCGATAGGTACAGCAACTATTGAAGAACCTGCTCCTAATAATAATCTAGATATTAAGACTTTCAAATCACTGAATGAAAAAATTCTTAAAGATATTTAAAAACTAACCTAAAAAAGGGCTACTGCATTTAACTTAAAGCAGTAGCCCTTCTTTTTAGTTGTAATAAGCGCCAAACAATTCAGTATAAAATTGAGTATATGCATCTTCAATACTAATAATAACCTTATCTTCAGCAGGAACAAGCTCCTCTAGCTCTACATTTGTTTGATTTATATCTACACTAACATCTACCGATACCTCATCGCTTAACATGGTCAAGTAATATTGAGTTTCTAGAGTATCATCCACAAATGTAGAAATTTGATTAAAATTAACCTCATTAAAGTCGTTAATAGTTTGTGCTAAGTCGTAAACCATAGCAGTTACTTCATCTACCTCACCTTGACTTAATGTTGAAGTATCAAAGAATAAACCAGATAAATCACCACTCATCATATCAGCCAAATCATTATACATATCTACAACTTCATCTTTACTTAAATCCATATAGTACGTTTGACCATTATCATCAGTTAAAAACTCCATGCCTAATTGGTCCGCAATATCTTTCATTATAGAAGGGTCTGTTGCCGTAGACTCTATGTCCATGTTAAAGTCAATATATTGACCAATATTTATATAATCAGCCGAAAAATCTAATGGTAACATAAGAGAGAAAGTATCTACGTCTACTAAAATACCTACGTCTGGTATACTATACATAGTAACATCAATCGTATCAGGCATCATACCAGCCGGTAATTCTAACACTTCCATAAGCTGTGTTAATGGGATATTCATTTCCATTTTACAAGTTGAAGAATCGGCATCAAATTGTATATCAAATCCAATTTCTAGAGGTAAATGCATATCCTCAGCTTCTATATCCATTTTAAACGTATACTGCATAGCTAAATCTTTTGAGTCAAATATCTCATCAAATTTTTCCCAATATGTAGGTGTAACTTCTACAATTTCTTCTGCTATTTCTGATGTAACAGGCGTATCATCACTACAACCCATTAACATTAACCCTACGCATATAGGTAACAAATATAATTTTTTCATTTAAAAACTCCTTTAATTCGGTACTGTTAAGTTAACGTATAAAAACCTATTTGAAGCTTATTATAGAACAATCGGTACTTAAGTAGCCAAAAGGCTCCAGGGGCAAATTCCCTGGAACCTTCAGATTCATATCATGTTAACAGTTCCTTTATTTTGTGTAGTTAGTATAACTCCTAATATATATATAGTCAATATGTTGCTAAAAAAATTAACAATTATTTAATTATTGTAAGTTAATAAAACGTGTCATAACTGCTGCCATCTCGGCTCTAGTTGCAGTACCTTTTGGATCTAAGTTATTTTGATCTTTTCCACCTAAAATGCCTGCTCCAATTGCCCATTCTACCGCTGGAGTAGCCCAAGAAGCAACCTTGTCCGAATCGCTAAAGTTACTTAAAGAACCTTTAATGCTAACATCTAACCCAGATTGAACAGAGTAATTATACATAATAGTAGCAAGCTGCTCACGAGTTACATCATCATTTGGACGGAAAGTTCCATCTTCAAATCCACCATAAATATCCGCTCCAACTGCCCAGTTAATAGAATTTGTATACCAAACATTATCTACTACATCAGCAAATTTATTTGTAGCAGTAGCAATAGGTTCTCCATCTAAACGGTTTAAAATAGTTGCTAGTTGCGCTCTAGTAACATTTTCATTTGGTGCCCAATTAGTTTCAGATACTCCAGTCATAAGTCCTAATTCACTTACGTTTACTACGTCCCAATAGTACCATGATGATTGCTTAATATCATTAAAATTATCTGCTTTAAGAACTTTATTTTCCGCAGAATCTTGAGGAACAAGTTCTTCTACCTCTACAGTTTCTACTTTAGAGGTCTCAGTTTCTTGCGTTACTTCTTCTAAACTTTCTATATCTTCTATAGCTTCGGTATCTTCAATAGCGTTATTTTGGCTAGCTGTAGAGTTTGGACTAAATCCTTCAAAATACGCTGAATCCCATACATAAGACCCACCAGTAGTAGTTCCAGACGATGGTGTAGTAATTGAAGGTGGTGTTGTAATTGCTGCACCTGTAGTAGTTACTGCTGTTGATGCTATGTATTTTGTCTCGTTATATGTAGTGTTGTTCTCTGTCGCGCTTACAAAAGTTAATCCTGCAAACTGACTTCCTATCAATACGCCCGCCATAACAAGGCTTGTTCTCTTTGAAATTTTCATCTTTAATGTCTCCTTTTGTATCATTTTAAATTGTGTAAGAAATTAATTGTATAAAAGCTGCTTGATTAATTACAGCTATAAACTATAATATCATAAATATATACATTTTGCAACCTTTTTTTAATAAATATATTATATTTTTTTAAGATTAATGCCATTTAATGTAATAACAAATGAAAGACAGGGCCTCTAAATTAGAAACCCTCGTTGACAAATAACTATTTGCCATATTGCTAATTATTAAACTTTTTCCTGCTGTATAGTAGTAAGCATATTAATATTATTGCACATATTAAACCGTATATAACCCACCGAAAGTAACTATTTGAAGTCATCCGATATACTATTTCTGGCAAATCCGGGATATCTTCTTGTTCAAACAAAGTAAAGACTAGCATATCAGCAGGTAGGCCGCTACCGCTATAATTATAATTTCCGTTACTTAATCTGTTAAACTCAATATTGCTATCAATAATATATGGCATAGCTGGATTTACTAAAACATCAATATTTAAATTTCCAAATTGTGCCCAATGTGTAGCTGGCTCTAAAAAATAGATAATATTATATACTGAGTATGAATTAATAGTGTTTTTACCTAAAGTTATAGGATACCTAACAGACACCTCCACAGTTTCTAACGGCTCAAAGCTAACTTGATAATCAAATACTACTATTCTATCTTGTAGAGTAGACATATAGTTAGATTCATCAAAATAATATTCATTTGATTGGGATGTTAAAAAAAGCAGTTCTTCAAGCAACTGGTCACTAACTTCAATCTGCGCCAGATTATATATTTGCTCAACTAAAATGTCCCTATAACTAACAGGAACCTGTGTTATTAAATGTGTAATATCTTCACCACTTTTGTTAGTAACTTGAATATTGTCCAATTGTTGGGCAGCAAAAAAATTAATATCCTCGTTATCGTAAATGTGCAAAATAATAGTGACACCATCATCCCCAACGTAAGCAGTTGTAGCGTAATCTGCTATAAGATGCACATACTCTTCTTCATTTGCAAATTTTATCGTAATGTACATTTCCTCCATATCGTTTTCCATATCATTTTCCACAGAATAATGTATATACGTTGAATCCACAAATTGCCGCTCACGTGAAATCATTTTTAAAATATTTTCCATTCTATATTCCCAATAATCTATTTCACGGGTATTTTGCATTTTATCACCCAAATATAAATCGATTGCAATAGGCTCCTTATTTACTAAAATCTCAACAGAATGGTCTTGATTTTCCAGATAACGACGTACATTTATAATAGCCGGGAACATCATGTTTACTTCTAACACCTCATTAGTAGGGTTATACATTTGGTAAGTAGCAGTTGCTTCAAATCGGTGTTCACCGCTAAAATCAAATACCAAATGCTCATCCAAAACTTGTATAGGGCAATCTTCATCTACCAAATACACTTCATAATTTTGATATGCTGACAATTGATATGCCGCTGCATTTGCAAAAGTTAACTCAGTAAATAACCCAAATGCCAGTGCTGTAAGTAATAATTTTTTCATTGAAACATCTCCATTCTATACCTTATTATTAGTTAGACGATGGCGTAAATATTTTGTTCCATAAGATGGAAATATCTTTATCGCCTTGTCAACATTACTTTATTATAGTATCTTATTTAATTATGTGGTAGGAGTTGATAATATTGAAAATTAGATTTGCAATAGTTGGAAGTAGTTGGATTAGTGAAAAATTTATAGATGCTTTATCTCAAATCCCAGACACAAGTGTTAATGCCATTTACTCTAGAACACAAACTAGAGCAGATGAGTTTGCTAAAAAATACAATATAGCTTATACATTTACTGATTTAGAACAAATGGCCAAAAGTGATGTATTTGACGCAGTTTATATAGCCTCCCCTCAAGCTTTTCATTATTCTCATGCATTAGTATGTATGAACAATAAAAAGCATGTTTTATGCGAAAAGCCATTTGCAGCAACTATTAATCAGGTTGATGAAATGATAGAGTGCGCTAAATGCAATAATGTTATTTTAATGGAAGCTATTAAAAATTTATATGTACCAAATTTGGAAATTATAAAAGAAACTTTACCTAAAATAGGAGTTGTCCGCACATATTATGCACAATTTTGTAGGCCTACTTCTGTATACGAACAATATAAAAAAGGAATTATCCCTAATATGTTTAAGCCTGAGCTAGCAAACGGCTCATTAGTTGATATTGGTGTATATTGTATTGCACCCATGGTGAGGCTATTTGGGGAACCCACGTCACTTTGTGCAACAGGACATATATTAGAAACAGGTGTTGATGCTGAAGGTACCATTACATTTAAATATAAAAACTTGACTGCTGTTATTATGCATTCTAAAATGACAGTTTCATACACTAATTCAGAAATTAGAGGTGAAAATGGTACTATTTCTATAAATAAAATAAGTAACCTTAACCAAATTACTCTACACAAAGATGGGGAACTTACTATATTGGGGAAAGATGAAAACCCAAATGATTTATATTATGAAACGGTAGCTTTTGTAGAGTTAATAAAAAGTCAAGACTTTACACTTAGAGATAAGAGACTGAGCGAGTCTAGAATAGTGGTTAAGCTTATGCAAGAAGCTAGGGAACAAATTGGAGTCGTATATAAAGATATAGATAGATAGATAGAAAGGACAATTGACCATGAGGCAAAATGAAAATAACGATGTATTGGATTTTTTTACAGAGATGTCCGACTATCAAGTTTCCGCTAAAGAGTTTTTTACTGATACTCTATTAAAACTTCTAGAAAAGCACTTTGAATTATCAAAAACTATAATATTTTACTTTGATACATGTGGAAATTTTTTATCTTGGAAAGACAAATATTCTATATTAGTAAATTCCAGGTCACACCCTTATCACAATTTTGTAGATACGGATATAGTTAGGCATATTATTTATCGCGATGCACTTAGGGATGGCCTTAGTTATTTCAATGTCATCCCTAGAATATATAAATCTACAGATATTATAAGTTCTATCGATTATAACAATTCAACATATGTAAGGTTTTTACATGATGTAATAGATGCGCATTATAGCGTTACAATGGCATTTGGCATAAATGCGTATATTCAATTAAGTATTTATAAAACTTTAGAAGAAGGAGATTTTACAGAAGAAGAACTTAGGTTTTTAAATAATGTATATATTTATATTGCTAATTTTTATAAAAACTATAAAAAATATGAGCAGGCTAATATAGTCTCAGCGTTGCAAAGTAATATTATAACATTAGGGCATCAAGCTTACATTATTATAGATGATTTTCTCCATATTTTAGGATATAACCAAATTGCCTATTACTATCTAAAAGATGTTTTAGGTTGCTTTATCACATCTAAATTTAATCAAGATACTGCATATAAGTGGATTATACTTATATTTGATAACGCGCAAGAAATAGATGAAAATATTAGAATAACGACTATTGGAGAATATAAATTTAAAATTCATAGCTATGATCAAATATATTCTAATGGCATTATAGATAAGTATTATTGGATTACTATTTCTAAGCTAGAATGTGTAGCAAAAGCTATTAGCATAAATACAAAAGACCTATTAACGCCTACTGAAAGAAAGGTTGCAGAGCTTATATACAAAGGCTTAACCTATAAAGACATTGCTGATGAGTTGGTAGTAAGTTATCATACGATTAAAAGACATATACAAAACATATATATTAAATGCGAAGTTAACAGCAGATTTGAGCTTTCTAAATGGCTAGAAAAAAATAGATAGAACCGATTTTAAAATCGGTCTTTTTTGTGTGGAAAAATTTAAGCGCTGAAGTTTACAACATTATTTATAGGTATAGTATTTTTCTCAATCAAACGGGAAACAATACACCAATCATCATTTTTATATAAATTTAGCTACAAATTTGAAATCTCTATAGATTTTTTTGCACATTTTTAATAATATATAGGGAGTATTTCTATAGTATATATAGCAATTTATTAAAAGATAGGTAAAGTTACTATTAATAAATGGGTATAAATCCTGATTTAAAGTATTAATTTTATCTGATATAATTTTACTAAATCTTGGCAAATATAAGAAAACTATTTCGTTAATGAATATTTAAGGAGGCGATAACTTGGAGCATAAAGGAGTTATACTTAATATTCAGCATTTCACTATTCATGATGGTCCAGGTATTCGTACCGAATTATTTTTAAAAGGCTGCCCTATGCGGTGTAAATGGTGTAGCAACCCGGAGAGTTGGTTACACCATATAGAGCCTGGTGTTTATAGGTCAAAATGTATATTAGAAACTAAATGCGGTTCTTGTAAAGATATATGTCCTGATAAAGATATATTAAAATTTCATGATGGTAAAATAAGCTCTATAGATAGAACAAAATGTACTAATTGTCTTTTATGCAGCATGGAATGTCCTTCGGAAGCTATTAAACAATGGGGCAAACAAATGTCAGTTGAACAGTGTATGAAAGAAATTTTAAAAGATAAAGGATATTACGACCGCTCTGGTGGAGGGGTTACAGTATCAGGTGGAGAGCCTCTTATGCAAAGTGAATTTGTATTAGAGCTTTTTAAGGCATGTAAAAAAGTTGGAATTCATACTTGCTGTGAGTCTAGCTTTTGTACTAACTGGGAAGCTATTGAAAAAATTTTACCTTATACTGACCTTATAATTTCGGACATTAAGCATATGGACACTAATGTGCATAAAGAATATACAGGAATTGATAACAAGAAAATTTTAGAAAACTTAAGTAAGTTATGTACTACTAATGTAGATTTAATTTTACGTATCCCTGTAATTCCTATGGTAAATGATACCCACGAAAATATGGCGGCTACAGCAGATTATATTATAGATGAATTACATGGTAGGGTTAGAACACTACAGCTGTTGAGCTTTATGAGGCTAGGCGAGGAAAAATACCATTCGTTAGGATTACCATATCAAATGGAAAATACTAAAATAAATAGGACATCATTTCAGAAACGAATTAATGAATTTGCTGATTATTTTAATGGCCGGGGGATTAACTGTTTAGTAGGTACGAAGGAAAAGGATTAGATTAATTTTTGCAAGGGAGGATTTTAAATGAATAGTGATATAAAATGTGCAAGCGGAACACAACCTTTTGACCAAACCTATAGTTTAGGATACCAAGTAAATCATGAAGATTGGTCACCATTTCCACGTGTAAACCGCCTTAGGCAAGCTTTTTTAGATAGGCCATATGAAGTAGATGTAGAAAGATTAAGGTTAGTTACAAATTCATATAAGAAACACGAGGATTTACCTCGTAAGTTACAGTGTGCATATGCATTTGAAAATGTTTTATTAAATGCAACTTTATATATTTACGACGAAGATTTAATTTTAGGCGAAATTGCAGCGCCAGCTAAAGCATCACCTATATATCCTGAGTTTTCAGTAAAATGGATTATAGATGAAATACTGCACCACCCATTTGAAGAGCGTGCAAACGACCAGTTCTATATTCGTAGTGATGAAGATAGAAAAGAAATCGTAGAGCTTTGTAGGTATTGGGAAGGAAAGACTGTTGATGACCTTATTAGCGCTAGGTTAGAAGAGTCGCAAACGGTTGGCTCTCAGGTTGGAGATAAAGTGTTCCAAACTAACGTTTATCAATATGCAGGAGTAGGCCATCTCGCTATGGATTATTTTATGCTAATGGACATTGGTTTTGATGGTATGATTGATAAAGCAAAAGTGGCGCAAAGTAAGCTATCTAAAAAAGACCCAGAATATGCAGAAAAAAGAGATTTTTATAAAGCAATGCTTATTATGTTAGAAGCATCTAAAAAGTATATAGAACGTTATGGCAAGCTAGCAGCTGATATGGCACAGACAGAGCTTGCGCCTAAAAGAAAAGAAGAGCTGTTAGCAATGTCAGCTAACTGTTATGAGATTGCAGGTCCAGCGCCTAAAACTTTTTGGCAAGGTATACAATTGTTTAACTTTGCAACTACACTTACCCAGATAGAAAGTAATGGTCACTCAATTTCCTATGGGCGTATGGACCAATGGCTATACAGTCTTTATGAAGCGGACATTAAACAAAATACTTTAACAAAGGAATTTGCTCTTGAACTTCTTGAGGTGCAGTTTGTTAAAATGAATAACCCTACTAAATTAAAAGATAAAGGGACTGTACTAGTGCGCAATGGTAGAGGTTTTGGTGGCGAAAGTCTTACTATTGGTGGGGTGGATAGCGAAGGGAATGATGTTACTAACGATTTAACAATGCTAATCTTAGAAGGTTCTGCGCATACTCGTATGATGAACCCTTGGGTATGTGTTCGTATGCATGAGAATACACCTTATGAGTTAAAAGTTAAAGCAGTTGAGTGTATTCGTGCTGGATATGGGCATCCAAAATTATTTAATGATGAACCAGCTATTAAAGCTATGATGAGAAAAGGAATGCCTATTTGTGAAGCTAGAGATTATATTGTAGTAGGCTGTGTAGAACCAAGTTTAGCGGGTAAAGAATTTGGTTGGCATGATGCGGCATATGTTAATACTGCAAAAATGTTAGAAATGGTAGTAAACGGCGGTATGTGTTTAGATGGTGGGGTGTTTGGTAAGCAAATAGGGCCTAATACTGGTACTTTAGAAACTTACAAAAGTTTTGATGAGGTATTAGAGAGTGTAGATAAACAGTTTGATTATTGGTGTGACCAAATGTGCAGTAGCTTAAATATAATTGAGGATGCACATAAACTGCGTAAACCAACCCCATATGTATCAGCATTTTTTCCTCATTGTATTGAAACTGGTAAAGATTTATCCGAGGGCGGTGCTAAGTATAATGGAACGGGGCCACAAGCTAGTGGGATAGCTACATGTGCAGATAGTTTAGCGACTATTAAGCAATTAGTATTTGATGAGAAACGTTATACAGGTGCTCAACTGCTTCAAGCTATTAAAGATAACTGGGAAGGACATGAGAAATTATATGCTTTAGTAAATAGCTCAAAAATCCATCACTATGGAAACGATGATGATTATGCAGATGAATTATTTAAATTTATGTTTGAGTGTTATTGTAAAAACATAAATTATCGCAAAAATTTAAGAGGCGGTAACTTTAGCCCCGGTGTATATTCGGTTAATGCTAATGTAGGAATGGGCTTATTTACTAATGCCTCTTTAGATGGGCGTTTTAAAGCTGAAGCTATTTCAGATAATATGGGACCTGTACATACTGATGGCGGTTCCCATGATATTTGTGGCCCTACAGCCTTAGCTAATTCAGTAAGTAAGGTTGACCACAGTTTAGCAACTAACGGAACCTTATTAAATATGAGATTTCCGCAAGAAGCAGTTGCTGGTACAGAAGGTAGAGATAACTTAATAAGTTTTATTGATGAATATATGTCAAAAGCACCTATGCACGTTCAGTTTAACATAATGAACGTAGCTACTATGAAAGCGGCACAGAAAAATCCAGAAAATTATAAAGATATGTTGGTTAGAGTAGCTGGGTACAGCGCATACTTTGTGGAGCTTGGTAAGCCTTTACAAAAAGACCTAATACAACGTACAGAGCTTAATTTTTAATAACTTTTACTCTCCTCATAAGCGGTTATGCCTAAGAGGGGAGCCTTAGATTTATATGGGGTACAGGGGCAATGCCCCTGACTGTGTCCCTTCAAAAACATCGGCCGCCTTAGTATTTATTGCTATAAAAGGTTGATTGAAAAGTTTTCATTTGTTAAGTTAACAAGACCAGACTTTATTATAGGAGGAATATATAATGAAAGATTTTAGATTTAAAATACCACAAAATATTGAATTTGGCTTAGGAAGTTTAAATAAACTACCACAATTATTAGAACAAAATAATTCACAACATGTACTGCTTATATCGGATAAAGGGTTAGAAAGTATTGGGATAGTTAAAAAAGTACAAGATATAATAAGCGCTAGTAATATTCAATGCACCACATTTTTGGACATAGACCCAAATCCAACTATTGAAATGGTCGACGCGGCAGCAAGTTTATATAAAGAATGCGGTGCTACAAGTATAGTTGCTCTTGGAGGCGGAAGCCCTATCGACGTTGCAAAAGCAGTGGGAGTACTTGTTGTTTATGGAGGTAAAATTACAGATTATGAGGGTATGCACAAAGTGCCTGGACCAATTGTACCTATGATAGTAATTCCAACTACAGCTGGGACAGGTAGTGAAGCTACAGCTTCAGCAGTAATAACAGATGTAACAAGAAATTATAAGATGACTGTATTTACTTATGAAATTTTACCTAAATACGCAATACTAGACCCAGAGCTTATTATGACTGCACCAGCATCAATTGCGGCGGCGTGTGGTGTAGATGCATTTATTCATGCGATGGAAGCTTATTTATCTCGAAATGCATCCCCATTTTCAGATGCTATGGCTGAAAAAGGGATGGAATTAATCGGCAAAAGTTTAAGGCAGTTTGTGGCTGATAGAACAAACGTTGAAGCGGCGTGTAATATGATGGCAGGTTCTAATTTTGCCGGAATTTCATTTGCTTGGGCAAGGCTTGGAAATATACATGCTATGAGTCATCCTGTAAGCGCTTATTTCCATGTGCCACATGGTATTGCTAATGCTATACTTATGCCTACAATAGTTGAGTACAACGCACTGGCTGATGATGGTAGATATGAGAAAATTTATAACTATATAAGTAAAGAGTCTGTTAGCAATTTTAAACCACAAATGCTAGTAGAGGCGTTAAGACAGCTAAATGAAGAACTTGGTATTCCTAATTCATTATCAGCAGTAGGCGTAACCGAGGATTTAATCGAAACAATGGCCAATGATGCTATGGCTAGCGGAAATATCCTTGCTAATCCAAGACAGGGTAATGTTAAAAATCTTATAGAGCTTTACAAAAAAGCCTTATAAGTAGTAAAATACTACAAAATAATAGTAGTATATATCTATAATTTGTAGAATTTTATCTGTAAATTGTTTTAAAAATTATAATATAATTAAATTATACTAGCTGATATGTCATTTATACATGAAATTATAGTTAATTATTAGGATGAATTTACTTTAAAATTTACAATCAGTGTAGGAATATTTAACGTTAATTCCTATAAAAAAACACTAATATTACTAAAATTTAGAAAATCTTACTAAAACACTTGCATATTTCAACTATAGGATATATAATAATATTAGATTTGTTGCTCAAATTTACTAATTAATATCTACTATATATTAAATAATACAACAAATTTTACAATTAAAATATCTTGCCCCACAAAAATATAAGGGGGAGATAGAGTTGCCATATTTGGCTAAGAAATGGAGGAATTTATGAAAAAATTTATATCTATTCTTTTATTAGGTGCAATGTCACTATCTTTAGCAGCTTGTAGTACAGCAGATTCTGACTCAAGTTCATCATCATCAAGTGGAACTATTAGAATTATTTGTCCATATGGTGTAGGCGGAACTGCTGACTTAATTGCAAGAAAATATGCATTAGTAGCTGGGAGTCTTTTTCCAGACAAAACATTTATAGTAGAGAATATGACTGGTGGAGATGGGTTCTCAGCTGCTACATATTACTCAGAGCTTAACCCTTCAACAACAGATTTATTAATTTATGGCTTAGGAGTTGTGTATCGTCATGACTTAGGTACACTATATGGCACAGAAATAGTTGATTTTGATAGAAACGAAATTCTTCCTATAGGTGTTATTGATGATAGAACGTGGATTTTATATGGTACACCAGGCACTACATTTGAGGAAGTTTTAGAACTAGCTCAAACAACAGGCGTTAAAATGTCAGGTGGAAATGCATTATCTGACCCACATCTTGCTCTTGGTTCTCTAATGGCATTAGAAGATGGTAAAGTTATCGTTATTCCATATGATGGTGGGGCATCACAAAAGAAAGCTCTAACAGATGGTGAAGTTAACGTATTCGTAGGTACAACACAAGCAGCTCAGGAAGAAGTTGAAGCAGGCACCCTAGTTCCAATTTTATCATTTAGCGAAGAACCATTTGAAGGATTTATTGGCCCAGATGGAAATCCTATTGAAGTACCATCCGTAGGTGGTGCATATAAACACACTGCATTAAACCCAGGTATAGACCATACAGTAGCGATTTTACCATCGGGAGGATTTATTGCAACTCGTGTGGGCGCGTCTGAGGAATGGATTGCTGAAATGGAAGAGGTTACAAAAGCTGTTTGGGCTTCTGATGAATACAGTGATTGGATTGAAGGAATTATGTTAAATAAAACAGAAGCGTATGGTTTAGATGCTGTACAATATTTAGAGGAGGCATCTGAGGTTGCTATTAATGCATTTGAGATTTTAAGTCAATGATAATGATAGTTTCGTTATTATGATTAAAGGAGGGGTGTATAGTGAAGATTAAAACTAATTTATGGACGGGAATTATAATGGGTTTGTTTAGTTTATTGCTTCTTATAATGTTACCTGAGCAAGTTAAACTACCAGCTTATGATTCGGGGGCGCCAAGTCCTAGAATATTACCATCGTTTGCACTAATTGGAATGCTTATATCATCAGTCATATTAATTTTTCAAAGTCTAGTATTAAAGAAAGAAAAAATATATGAATTTGATATGAAATATGAGCTACCTGCAATAATTGTAATTGCAATGTTATGTGTTTTTACAGCACTGATTATTAATGTAGGATATGTAGCGGCAGCATTTATAGTATTCCCTATAATGCTATTTTACGCCGGAGAGAGAAAACCGTTTGCTTACATTTTAACACTTGTAGCAGCAATTGCTATATTTTATATGTTTAGAAGCGTACTAAATATTTCTTTACCTGCATTTCCAGGGTTTGGAGGTTAGAATATGGGCGATTTCGATATAATTTTACAGGCGTTAGGTCAGGTTCTTTCATTTACAAATATAGCAGTTATACTAGGTGGACTTTTGTTAGGAATAATAGTAGGATGCATTCCGGGGTTAAGCGTAACCCTAGGGATAATCTTACTATTACCACTAACATATGGATTTTCTTCACCAGATACTGCAATAATTTCTTTACTTGCTGTATATATAGGAGGAATGTACGGAGGGTCAATTAGTGCTATACTGCTTAACTCACCCGGTACTAACTCTGCAATAGCAACAACATTTGATGGATATCCGCTTGCACAGCAAGGTAAAGTAAAAAAGGTGCTTGATATTTCACTATTTGCATCTGTATTTGGTGGAATGTTTTCAGCTATATTACTTTTATTATTTTCATCATTAATTACTAAATTAGTTTCAAGCTTTGCCTCAACTGAGTATTTTGCACTTGCGATTTTAGGTATTTCCTTATTAGCAGGAGTAAGCGGAGATAGTTTACCAAAAGGTATTATTTCTGGGCTACTAGGTATATTCATTGCTTGTATAGGAGCGGATGCAGTAACAGGAGTTTTAAGATTTACATTTGATTCTAGAACTTTAAGATATGGCATTGATATGTTGCCAGCAATGATAGCATTTATAGCACTAACTCAAGTTGTACTTAAATTAAGAGACTTTATTGTACACAAGGGCGAAATTCAAGACATTACAAAGATAGATAATGAAGGTTTAACTGCTACAGAAGCAAAATCAATAGTTCCAGCATGTTTACGTTCGTCAACAATAGCATCCATTATAGGAGCTATGCCTGGAGTTGGTGGTGGTGTTGCACAATTTATGTGCTATAACGAAGCGCGTCGTGCATCAAAACGTCCACAAGATTTTGGTAAAGGTAGCTATGAAGGGGTTGCAGCAGCAGAATCTAGTAACAATGCAGTTGTAGGTTCAGCTATGATACCACTTTTAACATTAGGAATACCAGGTGATGGTGTTACGGCATTACTTTTAGGAGCATTTATCTTACACGGAATACAGCCAGGGCCAACAATGTTTACTAAACAAGGGGTAGTTGCATATAGCATTATACTCGGCACACTGATTGCAAACGTAGCACTTATTGCTGTAGGTCTGATATTTACCAGAGCTGTAGCAAAAATTGTTCAAGTTAAATATACCTACTTAGCTCCAATTATAATTTTATTCTGCTTTGCTGGTGCGTTTGCGGCAACAGGAAATACTAAAGAGTTAATTATTACAGCAGGTCTTTTAGTAGTAAGTTATTTATTTGTAATACTAGATTTCTCAGTTGTTCCGCTTATGTTAGGTATGATATTAGCTGACATAATGGAAATGAACTTTGTAACTAGTATGATGAGTTATGATAATGATATATTCATATTCTTCAAAAGACCAATTACTGCATGCATACTAGTTCTGACAGTTATTTTACTAATATCATTAATGAAGCTTAATAAGAGAATTAACGCGTTAAATGATGCTCAAGTAGCTGAAATGGCTCAGCGAGATTTAGAAGAGGCTGTAGAAGTAGAAGAAGCTATCGAGGATGGTAAATTTGAAGCACCTTGATAAATTCAAAGTGCCACCGCTCTACTTAGTGGTGGTGCTCTATACATAGGTTGTATAATATGCAGCCTTAATAATTCAACCATAGAAAGGAAGTAACTTAATGAAATATTTTTTAGATAGTGCAAAAATAGAAGAGATTAAAGAAGCATATGAAACATTCGGAATTGATGGGGTAACAACAAATCCGCGCCACATTATGTTAAGTGGAAAACCATTTTTACAAGTTATCCAAGAGATTGCTGATTGGGCGAAAGCTGAGGGGTTAGAAGGATATGAAAAATTCCCTATTTCTGTAGAAATTAATCCACATTTAGATGATACACAAGCAATGGTTGATGAAGGAAGAAAAATTGCTGCTATGAGTAAAAACTTTGTTATTAAAATCCCATCAACAGAGGCAGGAGTAGCTGCAGCTAAACGCCTTGAAAAAGAAGGGGTTAGAACTAATGTAACTCTTGTATTTTCTCCAGCCCAAGCAATTATTCCTGGAAAAATTAACGCTTTATTCGTTTCACCATTTATTGGGTGGAAAGAAGCAAATGGCGAAGACTGCAAAAAATATATTGAAGATATAGCTAAAATATATGACAACTATGGGTTTAAGACAGAGATTATTTGTGCTGCAATTAGAACGCCAAAACAATTTGTGGATTGTGCGCTTGCTGGGGCAGATATTATTACTACTGGTTTAGATGTCTATAAAGACTCTATTAAACATGCGTATACAACTCAAGGTTTAGGAGTATTTACTGACGCTTGGGATCAAACAATAACTGAATAACAAATTCATCTTAAAAGGTTGTTGGCTTTCAACAACCTTATAAATAATTAGGAGGCATTATATATGAAAATAGGATTTATTGGACTTGGTATTATGGGTGAGTCTATGAGTGAAAATATAGTAACTAAACACAATGATGAGGTTTACGTATTTGATTTTGCAAAAGACAAAGTAGACCTTTTAGCATCTAAAGGAGCAATCGCTTGTACTTCATCAGGGGAGCTTGCGCAAAAAAGTGATGTAATAATATCAATGGTGCCAAAGTCTGAGCATGTAAAGGCAGTATATGAAGGCATTTTAGATAAATTAGATAATACAAAAATTTGTATTGACATGAGTACTATTGACCCTAGTGTATCTAGAGAAGTGGCGAGCAAAGTTAAGGAAACAGGCGCGCAATTTATTGATGCACCAGTTGTAAAATCCAAACCAGCTGCAATTTCTGGAACACTTGGCATTTATGTTGGCGGTGATGAAAGTGTATATGAAAAAATGAAACCTATCCTTTTGTATATGGGAAATAACGTTATTCGCATGGGGGATAATGGTGCAGGGCTAGTTATGAAAATTTGTCATAATGCATTAGTGTCTCAAATCCAAAATGGCGTAAATGAAACTATAAGTTTAGCTGTTGCAAATGGAATTAGCATTGAGGAATATACTAAAGCTATATCTTATGGCGGAGGACAGAACTTCTATCTAGATGGGAAGTCAAAGCCAATTTCAGAAAACAACTTTACTACAGCGTTCTCAGTTGAAAATATGGCAAAAGACGTGGACATTTGCATTAGTTTAGCAAAAGAGTGCGGTATTAGCATGCCAGGGGAAGAAGTTGTTCAGAATGTATATAATAAATCTCTTGAAAATGGATATGGCTCTCTTGATTTCTGCGCTACAATAAAAACTGTGCGAGGAGAGTAGTAAATGATAGAACATTTAAATACAATAAATAATGTGGAAATAAAAAGTGTTTTTGATAAGAGCTTTAAAACTTATGGCAAAGTGATAGAAGGATATGATTTTACAGAAATAGTGGAATATATGAAAACAACGCCTATGCCAGAAGCTAATAATATTTATATAGCATCTTGTGAAGATATGGAAAATATGGAAGTGGCACATAAAGTGCAACAAGGGTTATATGGAGGCTTGGAAATACAGGTTGGTTACTGTAACGGAAGAAATAGCACTTATAATGGATTAGAGTATCACAAATGTAGTGAGCTTAATGTAGCTGTTACTGATATGATGATGGTATTAGGGCATGTTTGGGATATGGAAAATAATACTTTTAATGTAGATGATGTGGAAGTATTTTTTGTTCCTCAAGGTACTGTATTAGAAATGTACCAAACAACACTTCACCTATCACCTTGCAAAGTAACAGATGAAGGATTTAGAGCTGTAGTTATTTTGCTTAAAGGCACAAATGATACTACGTTTGAGAAACCAGAACATATCACAAAAGAAGATGAAATTTTATTATTTAAAAACAAATGGATAATTGCTCATCCACAAAGAGAACCTTTGGTAAAAGCAGGCGCTTACACCGGGCTAATCGGAGAGAATAAACAATTAAAATATTAAATCCTAGAAAGGCGGCTAGTTGATGGAGTTACAAATAAATAACAATGAATTTAAGTTAGAACATAATGGCCATGTTATCTTAAGTCACTCGGCTTCTCAACCTTTACTTTATGTTGGAGTGGGGGATGAAGATGTAGAGATGTATCGAGGGAATTTTAAAATTGAAGACTATTTAATTGAGCGAATAAAACTAGATGTGTTATCAATCCAAGAAACAGATGGTGCTACTGCTATTAACTTTGGTGATAAAGTTATAGCTACGATTAAAATAGTTTCGGATAAATGTGATATTAGTTTTGAGCACAAGGATTCAGATTTAAATAGATTTTTTATTAGGCTAAACTCAAGTGAAAACGAAAAATGTTTTGGACTTGGAGAACAAATGTCTTATTTAAACGTTAAAGGCAGAAACTTTCCTATATTCACCTCAGAGCCTGGTGTAGGGCGAGATAAATCTACCTACATGACATGGAAATGCGATGTGGACTCAAAATCTGGAGGAGACTACTACAATTCAAACTTCCCACAGCCCACATTTATATCTTCAAACATGTATTTCCTTCATTTAAACTCCACTGCCTATGCAGACTTTAACTTTAAAAACGATAATTTTACCGAAGTAGAGGTTTGGGAAATCCCAGAAAGTATAGTTATAGAAGGTGGCAAAGATTATTTCGAGCTACTAGAAAAATTAACTGCTTTATTAGGACGACAACCAGAGTTGCCAGATTGGGTTTACAATGGACTAATTGTAGGACTGCAAGGTGGTAATGAAAGAACGTTTGGTTTATTAGATAAAACGCTTGATAAAGGAATTAAAGTTGCTGCAGTGTGGGCACAGGATTGGTGTGGAAAACGATTTACTTCTTTTGGAAAAAGACTCCAATGGGATTGGCATTTCCACAATGAAATGTACCCTAATTTACCTGAAAAAATCGCACAACTACATGAAAGAGGCATTAAGTTTATGGGGTATGTAAATCCATATCTTGTAGATGATGGTGATTTATATAAAGAAGGTAAACAGAAAGGTTTCTTTGCAACTAAACATGATGGCACTGATTACCTTGTGGATTTTGGTGAATTTAACTGCGGAGTTGTAGATTTAACAAATCCACAAGCTTATGAATGGTTTAAAAACGATGTTATAAAGAAACATTCAATTGACATAGGTATGGATGGCTGGATGGCTGATTTTGGTGAGTATCTCCCAACTGATGACATTAAACTTTACAGCGGTAAAAGTGCTATGATAGAACACAATCACTGGCCAGTTTTATGGGCTAAATGTAATTATGATGCTGTTAATGAGTCTGGCAAATTAGGTGAAATAGTTTACTTTATGCGTGCTGGCGGTGCTGGAAGTCAAAAGTATTGCACATTACTTTGGGCAGGAGACCAATCAGTTGATTTTACGTTGCATGACGGCCTTGCTTCAACTATTTGTGGAGCATTATCAGCTGGTATGACTGGTGTTGGATTATCTCATAGTGATATAGGGGGTTATACATCTCTTTATGAGAATGTTCGTGATAAAGAGCTATTTCTACGTTGGGCTGAAATGTCGGCGTTTACTCCAGTTATGAGGACTCATGAAGGTAATAGACCAGATACAAACTTCCAATACTATGACGATGATGATTGTATGACTCAATTAGCGCGATTAGTTGATGTATACACAATGCTAAAAGAATATATTAAAGAATTAGTGGCACATAATAGTCAAAAGGGTATTCCTGTACAAAGACCATTATTCCTGCATTATCCAACAGATGAAAAAACTTACGAAATCCAATATCAGTATTTATTCGGTAGTGATATACTTGTTGCGCCTGTGCATGAGGAAGCGAAAACACAGTGGGAAGTATATTTGCCAGATGATGAATGGATACACTTATGGACTGGTAAAGAATTTGGGCAAGGAACTTATGTTATAGATGCTCCAATGGGATACCCACCAGTATTTTATAGGAAGACTTCTGCTTATGCAGCTACATTTGCAGAAGTGACTAATAAATACGGAAGTAAATAGATGAATATAATTTTATTTTTTATAGTTATCTTTTTAAGTAACATAATACAAGGCATTACAGGCTTTGCGGGAACAATTCTCGCAATGCCATTTGCTATAATGTTAGTAGGCTATAATGTAGGTAAGCCTGTATTAAATCTACTAGGTTTATTTGCTGGCCTATATGTACTTAAAAGTAACTATAAATCTGTTAACGTAAAAGAACTTATTAAAATCGTTGTGGTGATGTCGCTTGGTATATTTGGTGGGATTTATCTTAAAGCGTTGTTAGTGGATCACCAACAAGTTCTTTATATAGCGCTAGGCCTTTTTATAATATATATATCAGTCAAAGGCTTATTCTTTAAATCTAAGGAGCGTAAAACGTTAAACCCTGTAATGACCAATGCTATGTTAATAGTAGCAGGTATAATACATGGTATATTTGTATCCGGGGGACCGCTTGTAATTAGTTATCTAACAACAAAGATAAATGATAAAACTGCATTTAGAGCTACAATATCTACAGTGTGGGTATTTTTGAATACAATTCTTTTTGTAGATGACATCATAAGTGGCTATTGGACCCAAGAATTAGTTATTCTGCAAATAATAGGTATGCCAATACTATTTTTAGGAATGCATATAGGGTCTATATTGTATAAAAAAATGAATCAAGAAACGTTTATGAAGCTGTCGTATATATTATTATTTATTGCGGCACTTACATTAATTTTCTAAATTAAGATTGGAGATAAATTATGAAACAATTTCAAGTAGCGTACATTCCTATTGGAGTACCAACTTTTCATTTAGAAAGTGCACAAATTGAGTTCGATAAATCTATATCTATGATAAAAGGGTTAACTGATAATGGGGTATTTCCAGACGAAATGCTTTTATCAATGGATAAATTAGATAACTTTTTAAACTCTATAGAGCCAAATTTAGTTATAGTTCAAAATATTACATTTGCAAACTCAGCTTATATAACAGAGGTACTAAAGAAATTTGATTGCCCAGTACTGCTGTGGACATTAAGAGAGCCGATTATAGATGGAGGTAGGCTAAGGTTAAATTCTTTAACAGGAGCATATTCTGCTGGAAATACACTTATGCATTTTAGAAATGCAAACTTTGAGTATGTATTTGGTTCTCCTGATGAAGAAGATGTAACTTCTCATATTAAAGCTACTATTGAAGCGGCTAGAGTAAAACATGTGATGAGAGGGATAAAAGTTGCAGCTATAGGCCACACTCCACAAGGGTTTGGATTTGGTAGAGCTTTAGATATTGAGATGGCTCAAGTTTTTGGAGCAACTCTAGAGTCTTTAGAAGCGAGGGAGTTAATCGAAAAGGCTAAAGCGTATGAAACGGATGTTACAGACGAGTTGTTAGAACAGTATGGTAAAGTTGCTTGTAACCATGATGTTATAGATGAGAAAAACATGGTTGACTTTGCTAGATTATTAAAAGCGTATAAAGATTTTGTAGATGCAAATAATATTAAAGTTATTGCATCTAGATGTTGGCCTGACTTCTTCGTATCATATGGTACTCCTGTTTGTGGCGTACTATCATTACTAAACGATTGGGGTGTATCTGCTAGTTGTGAAGCTGATACCTACGGCGCATTATCTATGTATATAGCATCACAATTTACACATAAGGCATCTTTCTTTGGTGACCCAGTGTCTTTAGATGAAGAAGAGAATACTATTACTTATTGGCACTGTGGTATGGCCGCATGTTCTCTTTCTAGAGATGAAAAGGCAAATACGGGTGTGCATCCAAATAGAAAAATAGGCCCAGTAATGGACTTTGGTTGTAAAGCGGATGAGCAAGCGACTGTCTTTAGAATTGGTAAAGATGCAGATGGTAAATTTAGATTTTTCATTATGGAAGGTAGTATTTTAGATAAACCAAAACAGTTCCAAGGCACATCTATTGTTGTTAAACCAAACGGAAACTGTAAAGACATTATAACTAAGAGTGTAAAATCAGGTTTTGAGCCACACTTTGTTGTAGCATATGGCCACATTGCCAAAGAGCTTGAAATTCTTGCTAATATGTTAGACTTAGAAGTTGTAAAATACTAAAACTTTGGAATTATCTATTAAAAAATTAAATTATTTATTAAAAAGGAGAATATGAAAGATGAGAAAAGCGTTTATTTGCCCAACTAAATATGTTCAGGGAGAAGATGAGTTACTGAATTTAGGATATTTTGTTAAAACTTTCGGAACATCAGCACTATTAATAGCACATAAAGATGACGTTAACAGAGTAAAAGAAAAATTAGACTCAACAGCACAAAAATTTCAAATTACTTTTGCAGAATCAAACTTTGGTGGAGAATGTTCTAGAAATGAAATCGCAAGATTACAGCAAGTAGCAAAAGATAATAGTTGCGATTGTATCATCGGATTAGGCGGTGGTAAAGCAATAGATACAGCAAAATGTGTTGCTGAAGGTGGTAACTTAATTATTGTGCCAACAATTGCTGCAACAGATGCTCCAACTAGCCATTCAGCTGTACTATACACAGATGATGGAGCGTTTGATGACTACGCATATTTTAGACAAAGCCCTAGTGTAGTTTTAATTGATACAACAGTAATTGCAAATGCACCAACTAGATTTTTAGTATCTGGAATGGGTGATGCTTTATCAACTTATTTTGAAGCTCGTGCATCTAGAAATTCTTTTGCTAGAGTTAATGCATCATTACCTTGTGGAGCACTAACAGGCGAATGTCCACCGGCTGTAGGAACAAATACTGCGTTTGCATTAGCGAAACTATGCTATGAAACTCTTTTAGCAGAAGGAGTAAAAGCTAAAATTGCTAATGAGTGTAAACAAGTAACACAATCTTTGGAAAACATAATAGAGGCAAATAGCTTACTTTCAGGGCTTGGATTTGAAAGCGGTGGTCTTGCAGGAGCACATGCAATTCATGACGGCTTAACTATAATTGAAGAAACTCATAAATTTTTCCATGGCGAAAAAGTAGCTTTCGGAACAATCTGTCAGTTAGTTCTTGAAAATTCACCTACAGCAGAGCTAGAAGAAGTAATTAATTTCTGCATTAGCGTTGGGTTACCAGTTTGTCTTGAAGACTTAGGGATTAAAGAACTTTCTAATGAGCAACTTATGGCAGTAGCTGAAAAAGCATGTATTCCAGAAGAGAGTATCCATGCTATGCCATTTAAAGTTACACCAGCAGATGTTGCAGCGGCTATTATTACAGCGGATAGAATTGGTAGTTTAATGAAAAATTAGTGGAGGCTAGCATGAAAAAAATAATAAATCAACCAGAAACTATGATAGTTGAAATGTGCAACGGTTTAGTGATGGCACACCCAGAGCTTGAGTTTTTACCTAAATTTAAAGTGATAAAAAAATCTAATATTAACAAAGATAAAGTTTCATTAATAAGCGGTGGAGGTAGCGGACATGAACCGGCACATGCAGGATTTGTAGGCGAAGGTATGCTTGATGCTGCAGTATGTGGAGATGTATTTGCATCGCCATCTCAAATTCAAGTTTATGAAGCAATTAAGGCAGCGGCAACAGATAAAGGGGTTTTATTAATCATCAAAAACTATAGTGGTGATATAATGAACTTTAAAAATGCCGCTCACCTAGCTACTGAAGATGGCATAAATGTGGAATATATTAAAGTTGAAGATGATATCGCTGTTATGGATAGCTTGTATACAGTAGGTAGACGTGGTGTTGCTGGTACAATTTACGTGCATAAAATTGCGGGTGCAGCAGCACAAAAGGGCTGGGAGTTGCAAAAAGTAAAAGAAATTGCACAAGATACAGCGGATAACGTAAGAAGTATGGGCTTTGCATTCACTTCATGTACCGTGCCAGCAAAAGGAACTCCAACATTTGAGCTAGCAGATGATGAGATGGAATTTGGTGTGGGTATACATGGCGAACCTGGAATTGAGCGTCAGAAAGTAGTTGGTGCGGATGAGCTGGCTATAAAATTAGTGGAGCCAATTGTTAAAGACTTAGACTTAATTAACAACAAGCAAGAAATTGCGTTACTAATTAATGGCTTTGGTGCTACTCCACTGCAAGAGCTATATGTGCTTAACAATGCTGTTAGAAAATATTTATCACAATATAATATAGTACCAGTGGTTACACACGTAGGGAACTATATGACTAGCATTGATATGGCAGGGGCTTCTATTTCTATATTAAGATTATGCGATACTAAAAAAGAACTGCTGTTAGCGCCATCAGATACACCTGGGTTTAAGGTGGGAGCGTACGTTCCTCCTATCGCTTACCAAGAAGTAATTCAGCCAGAAACTAAGGAGCATGCTAACTATACAGTAGAGACTGACGCAAGCTATGCGGTTATAAAAGATAATATCACTTTAAATAACTTAGTATATATAATTGATAAAATGGCTGAAGTAATCATTGCCAATGAAGTTCCATTCTGCGACTTGGATTCGCACGCTGGAGACGGCGACTTTGGTATGAGCGTAGCAAAAGGGTTTAGACAACTAAAAGCTGAGTGGAACGAAGTTTTAGACACTACAATTGGTGGGTTTTTAAACAACTGCGCTATGATTATTATGGAACATTGCGGTGGAGCATCGGGACCAATTTGGGGTTCTGCATTTAGAGCTGCATCTAGATATGCACAAGATAAAACAACGTTAACAGCTGCAGAGTTTGCACAATTGCTACAAGCTACTGTGGAAGGCATTCAAGCTACAGGAGAGCGCAGCTTTGGTAGGGGCGCTGGTGTAGGCGATAAAACTTTAATGGATGCACTTATCCCAACAGCGAACGTTTGGCAAGAAAAAGCTAGCACTACTAGTTTTAAAGAACTATTCGAGTTAGGTGCACAAGCTGCTGTGGACGGAGCTAAGAAAACCGAAGAGATTGTTGCTAGAATGGGTAGAGCAGGCACAGTTGGAGAAAGAAGTATTGGTTATCCAGATGCAGGAGCACATGCACTTGGAGTAATTTTTACAGAAATAACAAACAACTTAAAATTTGAATAAAATAAGGGCGCTGGATATCTCAGCGCCCTTTAAGTTTAGATAACTTCGTCTTCTACTACTTCATCAACGTTAGTTACATCAGCAAGTTTTGCATTAACGTCTTTTGCCATATCTTCAGAAATGTTTTTAAGCTCTGCAATCTCTTCTAATTTCTTTTCTCTAACAACTCCATGTTCACCTTTAGCTTGGCCCTCTAAAATTCTAATTTCGCTATCAATATCCTTTTGAATAGCTTGAGTGCTTTCTGCTTGTTTTAAATCTCCAGTCATATTAACTAGGTTAGTAAGTTTAGCTGATAAAGATTCTTCCTTAGTTTGAGGCTCTTTGCTATAAGTTTTTAACTCTTTTTCCTCAGTTTCTTTCTCGCGCTCTTCTTCTATAACCTCATTAATTTGCTCATCTAAAAGAGTAAGTTTCTCATCATACATCTCTAGTTGACTCTCGATAGACTCTAAAGACTCCCCATTAGCAAGAGTATCAGCAATTAACTCATTTTTATTGTCAGTTAACTCAGTTTTTTGCTTATTTAAAGATTCCACTAAAGACATAGCTTTACCTTGTGAAGAGAAAGATACAGATAAACCGCTCTCATTTAATTGAGACTGTGCTTGATCAGTTTCAGCGCTATTTATGTTATTTCCTTGAAAATTTACTCTTCCCATACTGTTATAGTTGTTAATTCCGTATTGACTAAATTGACTAATTTGACTCATCATGACTGTTTCCCCCTAAAATGTTTAAATATTTTATACTAGTTATATCGATATATTCTGACAATAACTAAATGTGATTTAAGATAAATAGATAGCTGTTTTTTTTTTTTATGACCATCTATTGTTTCTATGTAATATATATCGACTTAAAATAAGACAAGTTAAGTGGAAATGTTTTCTAACCTTTGCATAAAATTTAACTAATTTTTAAAATATGTATTGACAGGTGTATATACAGTAATATATAATAACTTTTAAGATTACTAACCCAGATGTTTAGCCAATAAATTAACTTCAACCTTTGCAATCTTGACATGCTATATTTGTCAATATATAATTGCTTGTAGGAGGGATAAGATGAATGTAATTGAAAGAAGAAATATCATTTTAACTACGCTAAATGAAGCTAATACCCCAATACCAGCAAAAGAATTTGCAAATTTATTTGGCGTAACAAGACAAGTTATAGTTCAAGACATATCTATTTTAAAGGCTACTCACTCAAATATTTTATCAACAAATTTAGGGTATGTTATCCAAAAGAGTAATAAATGCACGAAAGAATTTTGGGTTTGTCATAGCGATGAGCGCACTATAGAAGAATTAAATTTAATAGTAGACTTAGGTGGAGTTATAAAAGACGTTAGTATAGACCATGAATTCTATGGTAAAATTACTGTTAGTATGAATATTACTTCACGTAAAAGTGCGCAAGAATATGACGAAGGACTTAAAACAAAAAACTATAAAAATTTATGCAATTCAACAGGCGGCTACCATTACCATCTGATTGAAGCAGATGATGAAGAAACGTTAGCACTAATAGAAAGAACATTAAAAGATAATGGATTTATAATAGCAGATATAGTAGAAGATGCCCACTAGATGGTGGGCTAGAAAGGGTAAAAAAATGTTAAAAAATTTTGATATTAAAAATTACAGAATCGATATAGCGTTGTTTGCATTTATGATTGGTGTGAATTTAATAACTGGTGGTTTTAGCTCTATTTCTGGTGCAATTTGTTCGTTATGTGGAGTATTATGTGTGCTTATGGTTGCGCGCGGTAACATCTGGAACTTTGCTTTTGGTATTATTAATGTGTCGCTATACATATTTATTGCATGGGAACAGAAGTTTTTTGGGGAAGTAATGTTAAATGCGTTTTATTATTTGCCTGTAAATTTATTTGGCTATTTTATTTGGAAACGCAATATGCAAGGAAATCATGTTAAAGCAAAAAATTTATTACCAATGAAAAAGCTTCAGATGATGATTGTATGTATAATAGCTATTTTTACTTATGGCTACATTTTGCAAAACTTAGGTGGAAACAATCCTTATCTAGATTCAATGTCAACAGTTTTATCTATAGTAGCACAATTGTTAATGCTTCTTATGTATAGCGACCAATGGTTATTATGGATTATTGTAAACGTTGTATCTGTTATTATGTGGGGTATGGATTATTATGTTACACGAGATATAATTGCAATTCAAATGACTGCTATGTGGTTTGCTTATTTATTAAATGCTATCAACGGTTATGTTAGATGGCTTAAAATGGCTAAAGAAACTGAAGAAAATGGTGATATAAGTGAAGAAATCAATACTGCAGTTTTAGAATAATACAAATATTATAACTGATAATAGTGGAATGCTAGTATCAGTTATTTTAATGAATATAGGAGTGGTATAAAATGACAGTAGTTACTTTAAAGTATAAAACAGGCGTATTTCCATCAAAGTTTTTACCGTTTCACAGAGGACATATGAATGCAATTTTAAAAGCATCTACACAATGTGAAACTCTATATGTTTGCGTTTGTGAAGGGCGTGATTATGATAAGGTATGTGAAACTAACAATATTAAACCTATGCCATTAGCACTTAGACTAAGATGGGTATGTCAGGAGCTTGAGGATTTTGCACATATTAAAGTTATTTCAATAGACTGCGCACCAGAAGATTCTGAGCTATGGAGTTGCCAGTTACATGAAATTGTTCCTGACATTGATGTTATGTTTGTTGGCGAGGTATCATATAAAGATGAATTTATTAGGCATTATCCTGATGTAGATTATATAGTTTATGACCCAGACAGATTAGAAGTTGATATTTCTGCAACTGAAATTAGAGACAATCCGTATAAGCATTGGGACTTTATGTTGGGGTCAGTAAGACCTCACTTTGCAAAAAAAGTGTTATTAGTAGGCACAGAAAGTTGCGGAAAAAGTTCTTTAACTAAAATGCTAGCAAAAATATTTCACACTTCTTGGGCGCGAGAAGAGGGACGGTATTATGCGGATAAATATTTAGGTGGTAATTGGGACTGCATTACTAAAGAAGATTTTTTTAGAATTGCTTATGAGCAGCGTCAAATTGAAGATGATGCTATTAGAAATGCTAATAAGATAACATTTTTTGATACGGATAGTTTAATTACTCAATATTACTGCGAACAGTTTTTTGGAGAGTTTAATGATGACTTATATGTATTTATAGACCCTAGTAGATATGATATGGTGCTTATTATGAAACCAGATGTTAAGTGGGTTGGTGATGGGACAAGATTTTTAGGTGAACAAAAGATGCGAGAGAAGTTGCATAAAAAAGTATTGCAAATGTATATAGATAGAGGTTATACCAATATATATGAACTAGGCGGCAATTATGAGGAGCGATTAGAGGTGGCTAAATATCTTAGCAAACGGCTTATTTTAGCTACTCCTTTTGAGGAAAGTAATATTATTATTAATGATACGATGATGTTAAATATAGTTAATATGGGTGATTATAATAGCGTTAGGATTGATTATATATAGAGGCGATTGCCTCTTTTTTTATTGCAAAAAATTTGACACCTTATATTTAGATTAAACTATTTTAGTAGAGACACACCTTAAGTTATATAGATAGTTAAATCACAAAGGTGTCAACAGATGGAAAAAGGTATCTATACTTTAGAAGAATATTGCATTAATATAATTCCTAAACTATAATCTGATTATAGTAATATTTACTCAGTTGAAAAGTTTAAGAGTACAATTACTATAGTAATAATTTCTTATTAGGAAGGAGGAATAAAGCATGATGAAAAAAATTCAAAGATTTGGTGGAGCAATGTTTACTCCAGTATTATTATTCGCATTTGCAGGTATTATTATTGGTTTTGGAACATTATTTACTACAGAGGCCATTGTAGGAGAGTTAGCAAACCCAGCCGGAGCATGGTATAAGTTTTGGAACGTAGTACTTTCAGGCGGATGGACTGTATTTAGCCAACTACCATTATTATTTGTTGTAGGGCTACCTATTGGGTTAGCTAATAAACAGCAGGCTCGATGTTGTATGGAGGCACTTGTTTTATACTTAACGTTTCAGTACTTTATGAATGCTATATTAGGAAGTTGGGGTGCAAACTTTGGAGTTGATTTTACTGCTGAAATTGGAGGAACTAGTGGGTTAACAATGGTAGCAGGGATTAAAACTTTAGATATGGGAATGATAGGTGCTTTAATGATTTCGGGCATAGTAATTGCAATACATAACAAGTATTTTGATACTAAGCTACCAGAGTGGTTAGGAACATTTAGTGGCTCTTCTCTTGTTGTAATTATAGGTTTCGTTGTTTTATTACCAGTAGCTGCACTTAGTGCATTCGTATGGCCTATGATTCAAAATTTAATGTTATCATTTCAATCAGCAGTAACTAGCGCCGGCTCTTTTGGTGTTTGGCTATTTATTTTCTTGGAGAGATTATTAATTCCATTTGGACTACATCACTTATTATATTTTCCATTTTTCTATGATAATGCAGTTATTCAAGGAGGAGTACATAGTGCGTGGGCTACTATGTTACCAACGTTAGCCTCAAGCTCAGATTCCTTAAAAGATTTAGCTCCATGGGCGTGGCCTCAACTTACTGGCTTATCAAAAGTATTTGGCTGTCCTGGTATTGCACTTGCATTATATACAACTGCAAAATCTGAGAAAAAAGCCAAAGTGGCAGGATTATTAATACCTATAACATTAACAGCCATATTTTGTGGTGTTACAGAACCTATTGAATTTACATTTTTATTTGTGGCCCCAATATTATTCTTTGTTCATGCCATCTTAGCAGCTACATTATCCACAGTGGCAAATATATTTGGAGTTGTTGGTTCTATGAGTGGTGGGTTAATTGAAATATCAGCTTTAAATTTTATTCCTCTTATGGGTGCACACTGGGGAACTTATTTAACATTATTAATTGTAGGTTTAATATTTACAGGCATTTACTTTGTAGTCTTTAGATTTTTAATATTAAAGCTAGACCTAAAAACCCCAGGACGGGAAGAAGATGATGAGATAACCTTTAGAACAAAGGCAGAATATCGAGAAAGAAATGAATCTAGTAAATTATCTAAAGCAGAGCTAATTCTAGACGGTGTTGGCGGTAAAGATAATGTTATTGATGTGACTAACTGCGCAACTAGACTTAGATTAAATGTTAAAGATGCGACGTTGCTAAAAGATGATGCATATTTTAAACAAATTGGCACCCATGGTGCAAGTAAAAAAGGTACTAGTATACAAGTTATAGTAGGGCTTTCTGTAGCAAGTGTTAGAGATGATTTTGAAAAATTGTTATAAATAACTAATTAGTTGAGAATATAATAGTAATCTAGATAGTTTATTAATTAAAAGGAGCAATGTTCATATGTTAAATCAAATTAAAAATCAGTATGCAATTACAATCGCTGGCGGAGGCAGTACATTTACTCCAGGGATATGTCTATTATTGTTAGAGCACTTAGACCGATTTCCAATAAGTAAAATCATATTTTATGATAACAATGCGGCTAGACAAGAAACTATTGCTAAAGCTTGTGAGATTTACTTAAAAGAAAATGCACCTCAAATTGAATTTGGATATACAACTAATCCAGAAACAGCTTTTACAGGAATTGATTTTGTTATGTGCCATATTCGTGTTGGATTATATGCAATGAGGGAAAAGGATGAAAAAATTCCATTAAAATATGGCGTAGTTGGGCAGGAAACTTGTGGACCTGGAGGAATTGCATATGGTATGCGTTCTATAGGTGGAGTTTTAGAAATACTTGACTATATGGAAAAATATTCACCAGATGCTTGGATGTTAAATTATTCAAATCCAGCAGCAATTGTGGCAGAAGCAACTAGACGCTTGCGCCCAGACTCAAAAATTTTAAACATTTGCGATATGCCAATTGATTTAGAAGAAAAAATGGCACATATGGTTGGGTTAAAATCAAGAAAAGAGATGTCAGTTGGGTATTATGGTTTAAATCACTTCGGTTGGTGGCATAAAATTGAAGATAAAGATGGTAATGACTTAATGCCTCAAATAAAAGCTAAAATGAAAGTAAATGGGTTTGCAGATGCTATTTCAGGAAACCAACATGTTGAGCAAAGTTGGATTGATACGTTTGCAAAAGTAAAAGATGTATATGCTATTGACCCGGATACTATACCTAATACGTATTTAAAATATTACCTATTCCCTGATTATGTAGTTGAGCATTCAAATCCAGAGTATACACGTGCTAATGAGGTTATGAACCATAGGGAAAAAAATATATTCTCTTTATGCCAATCAATAATCGATAAAAATACTAGCGTAGGCAGTGGTTTTGAGCCAGATGCTCATGCTGAATACATAGTAGACTTAGCATGTGCTATAGCGAAAAATACTAAAGAAAAAATGCTTTTAATCGTTCCAAACGAAGGTGCTATAGAAAATTTTGACCGTACTGCTATGGTAGAAATACCTTGTATAGTAGGTAAAAATGGTTATGAAAGAATTGTTCAAGGTGCTATTCCACAGTTCCAAAAAGGTTTAATGGAACAACAAGTTTCAGTGGAAAAATTAACAGTGGAAGCCTGGATTGAAGGTAGCTACCAAAAGTTATGGCAAGCAATTACATTATCTAAGACAGTACCGAGTGCAAGAATTGCAAAACTTATTTTAGACGACTTAATTGAAGCGAATAAAGATTTTTGGCCAGAATTGAAATAATTAAAAAAAGGGATTGCCATATGGTAATCCCTTTTTTTCAGTTATGCATATTGACTAACTATATAAAAAATACTATAATTAACTAATACCATTTAGCTAAAAATCACAGCAATATATATAATTTTATATTTTGGAGGTATGATAAATGGAGTTATCCAGATTAGTTAATGAAAACTATAATTTACTCAACGACAACGATTTGCATATTGTTAAATATATAGTTAATAATCAAGAAAGAGTAGTTACCTTGACTATTAATGAGTTAGCTCTAAAATGTAATGTATCTAAAAGTACTATTTTAAGATTTACAAAAAAAATAGGTTTAAGTGGGTATACTGAGTTAAAAGCTATGCTGAATCCTAAGTTTAGTACTAGTATAGCCTCAAATTTGACTTACATAGAACAAATGCAGACATGTTTAGAACAAATAGTTAAGGAAAATCAACAAGATATCATTAGTGATGTATGTAGTATTATTGAACATAGTAATAGGATTTATATATATAGCACAGGCTATGCTCAGCAAAATTTTGCTTCTCATTTTAAACAAAGCTTTTCTACTTTAGGCAAAAATATTATTACTATAAAAGCAGAAACAGAATGTCGGATGTTAATTAAACATTTAAGAGACAATGATGGCATAATAATGGTTTCGTTATCGGGGTCTACACTAGGATTAGATAAATTAGTACGTGAGTTAAAGACTACAGGAGTAAAAGTAATTTCTATAACTAGCCTAAGAACTAATGCTTTAGCAAGTATGTCAGATTATAACTTATATGGTTCATGTCTAAAAACGGAACTGGGTAATGGTGAAGAATATATTAGCACCATATTTTTTTATCTAATTGGGGAATTAATTTTAAAGTGTTACATTGAGCATTACATTAATAACTAACAAAAAAAGCGGCAACCTCTATAAAAGAGATTAACGCTTTTTTTTTACTTAATAAACATTTCAATATCTTTTTTCGTAACGCATTTAAATACAAATAGGAAAACTATATAAAAAGCACCTAAAATTGTAATAGCGATAGCAGTTGCAGTTCTAAAAGAGAACATTTCAACTAAAATGGCATCAAAAATGTAACGCATAGCAATACATCCACAAGTTATTGCAATAGCTGGTTTAACCATCCAACCAAGTACATCAACTGGTAACTCTATGGAGCCAAGCGCATGCGCAAGATGGAAAATTGTTGCGAAGCCAGATTGCACTAATAATGCTAAAGTAAATCCTACTAACCCTTGTGAAGGCACTAAAGTTAAAATTAGGAATATACATAATACTGAAGCAATTACGTTCCCTTGGAACGTCATTTTTTGTAGTCCAAGGCCGTTTAGTACACCTGTTAATATGTTTTGTAAATAGAAAAATGGGCATATCATTGCCAATAGTCTTAATATGTAACCAACGTCTTCCATATTATATGTTGCAATTGCAATTTCATTTCCTAACGCTAAAAATAACCCTCCTGCTCCAATACCTATTATTGAAGAGAATTGAATTGACATACCAACTGTTTTTTGTAACATACTTGTGTTTCTCTTTGCTTTTGCCTCCGAAATAGCTGGTATAAGTGCTACTGATAGAGAACCTGTTAACATGGATGGGAAGAATAATAGTGGCATAGCCATCCCCGAATACATTCCATATACGCTAAGTGCCTGTGCGCTTGTCATTCCGAAATCTTGTAATTTCATTGGAATTAAAATGTTTTCCACCGAGTGTAGTGCAGATGTTAAAAACCTATTTGCAGTTATGGGTAGTGCCATTATCCAAATTGTTTGAAACAGCGTGGAGTAAGAGTTAACTGCGGGTTTTAAAACCAACTTACTTTTACTAACCTTGTACATAATTATTGTAAATATACAAGATATAGCTTCACCACCGCACAAACCAACCATTGCGATTGCACATGCATACTCAAGGTTTTTTGGTGCGAATATCCCAGCCAAAATATAAATTACTAGCATCCTAGCACATTGCTCTAACACTTGTGCTGTTGCTGGTATTGACATCTCCTGCCTGCCTTGGAAATATCCTCTTATACAACACGCTGTTGCCATAAATGGTAAGCACGTCCCTAATAATTTTAAAGACAATGCAGTGTCAGGTGCTTGTATGATTTTTGTTGCAATTGGTTCTGAACAAGTAAATAGTAATATTGATATAGGAATTGATGTTCCCACAGATATTACTATAGCACATTTTAGCGTACGTATTGCATCTTGATACATCTTTTGTGCATTAAATTCAGCTACTTTCTTTGATACAGCAAGTGCTACACCAGCTGAGCAAGCTGCCCAGGCTAGCATGTATATAGGAAATATCAGTTGATATAATCCCATCCCTTCCGCTCCCATAATATTAGATAGAAATACTCTAAATACAAAACCTAATATTCTGGTAATGAAACTTGCTAATGTAAGTATAAGCGTACCTGTTACTAATGTTTTTTTGCTCATAGAAATCTCCTTTCATTAATCTTTCTATAATTAACCTATGAGGCAAGTCCTCAAAATATGAGAGGAACGTAAAAAAAAGTATTAGCTAAATAGTTGTAAGTTAAAGGGAATTTAGGTATAATAAATTAGAATTTATAGTTAACTTGTAAAGAAGGTGATAAGCAAGTGGAAACACTAAATTTGAAACAAATTTTAATCCCCTATGCCCAAGCAGTAGAAGAGTTAAAGTTAAAATTTAAGTCTATTAGATATGAATATTTAAGTTTAGATGAGTACTCGCCTATTGAGTTTGTGACTGGGCGAGTTAAAAAAATTTCTAGCATATTAGATAAAGCTAATAAAAAAAACATACCACTTACCCAAATTGAAGAGAAAATTGAAGATATAGCTGGCATTAGGATTATGTGCCAGTTTGAAGAAGATATAAATAAAGTTATCGAGTTAGTTAGAAATAGACATAACAAGGACCTTGTTATAATTGAGGAACGTGATTATATAACAAATATGAAAGCGAGTGGCTATAGAAGTTACCATATTATAGTTAGTTATCCTATACAGACTGCCATGGGCGAAAGAATTGTGTTAGCTGAAATCCAAATTCGTACTTTAGCTATGAATTTTTGGGCTACTATTGAGCACTCTTTAAGATATAAATATAAGCAAAATATGCCCGAATCAATTCAAGAGAGGCTAAATAATGCAGCTCAAGCTGCCTATAAATTGGATTTAGAGATGGCTCAAATTAGAGAAGAAGTGTTAAAGGCACAAAAAGGATTTCAAACTCAGTCTAATACTGTAGGAAATATTTTTGCTAATATTCATTCTCTGGCTAAGGTGTTAGGAGAGCAGGAAATGAATCCTATTTATGAAAAATTTTGGAAGCTTTGGGAGGAAGATTCGGTGGAGCAGATGAGGGAATTTAATGTTTCCCTAGAAGAACTTTTGCGAGAAAAGCGTTAAAAAAAAGCTCTCACCACTAGTGGAGGGAGCTTTGTAGATGTTCATAAAGTTTGATTGCATAGCATTTCAATTAACATATCAAATTGAGGGCGTTTATTAGCAGGTAATGTATCTCTTAGCTGAGCTATAAGGTCGTTTTGTTGCTCTTTAGTCATTGCCACATTGAATTTTTCTGCGTCTTGAGATAACGCCATGATAGTAGTTAGTAGCTGTGTTACATCAGAAGAATTTACTTGTGATAATTTATCTGCTACATGTTCCATAAATTCAGAATTCATAATGCTACCCCTTTATATGTTTATTCTTAATAAGTTTATGTATAAGGCTTGTATCATTAGAACAATATAGGTTATTTTTGTAAACTCAGTTGAATAGACTATATAGATGATAGTAAAAAGGGGTTGAATAAAGTGAATATTGACATGGACCGCGACATTGAAGAAATTTTAAAGTTAATTACGGACTATATCAGGCTTACTTATATCTCCGAAATTGAAGAGGTTATTGGGAAATCTAATCCTGATAATTTAGTTGCATTACCTAAAGAAGCGCAGTTGATGTTAGCAGTCATACCTTTTATGTCTGATGATAGCCGCGACCTATTAGAAGATATTGCTGATGTGTTTAGATATGAGCAGGTTATACGACAAATCTTACCTACTATATTACCTAATGCGCAAAACCTTGAAAAATTAAATTTACAAAATATTATATTGAGATTACTTATTTATACAATAATTAAAGAGATAGACTAAGCAAAAAGCTTAATGTGCAGCTGCATATTAAGCTTTTTGTTATGTCAATTAGATTAAGTCGTATTGATATAAAAAGTAAATACCTAATAATGCTACAATCCAAGTCCCTTCCCCTAGTTTAACATTAAAGCCAAAAACTTTATCTGTCATATCAGCGTAACTAAAGTTAGGGTGTGTAAGTAAAAGATAAGCTATAATGATAGCTATCATATATTGTGCGTCATTTTGTTTGCATTCACACATTATTTCCTCATTCATCACATACCTCCGCTCTGCCCATATATAATAATATACCTGCAACAATTAAAAGTTTAACGGACATTGGAATTTGTTTTAATTGAGTTAAGCCAAAAGCTAATAATACAAGCCATAAATTTAGTGTATTACTATCATCTTCATCAGGGTAATAGTTTGCATAAAATTCGGGGGTTTCAAAGTGCATAGTCTCACCTTCTTAGCTTAATTCGAATCCTAATTCGTTATTAAAATAAAGGAAACTTACTACAACTGCCATTAATAAGAAAGCATCTGTACTTTCAAATCCATTTTCTACAAAGTGAATAATAGATTCAAATCTTTCTGGGTATTGTTTGTATAGTACATATACGATTGCAATGCTGAGTAATATGCCGTTAGTTGTTGACATGGTTAATCATCCTTTCAAATTAAATAGATTTCTTTACCTTAACATTCTATGATAAATCGATAAATTTGTTACATAGATGGAAAAAATAGGAAGTGAAGTTTCTTTAGTAATAATCCCATTTTATGAGAATAAAATAAAATTGTTACACTGCTGATAAAAAATGTTTGCATAACTTGTCCCATGTGTTAATATAATTAAGCTAAAAGGAGATTTATGCTATGAAAAAAATTTATGAAAAAGTTCCTGTACGTAAAGAGAAAGTAGATAATTCAATGATACTTGGGTTCAGCATTGTTTTTCTATTAATGTTAATGGTCATGGGCATTACAATTATTAATGATAATAGTAATGAAGCTTCTATAGTAAATTCCCCGATAGTATTAGTAGATGCTGCTAATGCCGCTTCCGAGGAAACTATGCCATTTTTTGATTCTAGTAGCAATCTTACTGCTTATGGCCAAACTGCATTTATAGCGTTTTTAACGGATTTTTATAACACATATGGATTAGCTATTAATCAACAAAACGCTAGCTTTCTTACACCATTTGTTTCTGTACATAATTTAGATAAGTTTACAATGCAGTTTGATGAGTGGTTTGTATTATATAAGGAAATAGAAAGTGCAACTGTAAGTACGCAAATAGGAAGTGTGACTTTTAAAGATAACAACATAGTAGAGGTGGAAATTTTAGAAACTGTACATCTTATTCATCAGAAGCAAGAATATCGTGTAAATTTAATGTGGACAACGTTTGTTATGGAAGAAGATTCACAGCTTAAAATTGCTGATAGAGTATTAACAGACAGCTTAGTTTCGTATGAAGATGATGGAAAATGGATAAAATATTAGAGCTTGAATTTGTTTTAGTGACAGAAGGGGGGACTATAATTTGTCAGCAATCATATTATTTTTAATGATTTTTGTTGTTGTGTTACCGTTTATGGCAAAAAGTCGTAAAACCCGAATTGTTATAAAAAGAAAACTTTTAAATAAACAGAACCCAGGAAAGAGGATACGTATGCAAGAATTAGCCAAAAATTTTATAGATCATAATTGTGTTATTCAAACTGTAAACTCTGGAATCACACAAGCGTCTCAAGGCATTATAATTGATGTTACTAGAGAAGGAATTATGTTAGAGGATAAAACAGGCGCTATTGAAGCAATTAGCTTTGATTGGGTTGTTAGTATTAAAGAAAAAGGCCCAAAACCAAAACGCCCGGCTGAATAATAGATGGAAAAAGACTGTAATATTACAGTCTTTTTTTTATGTTTAGCCCTTCAATCACCAAACTACTGAAGTGAAGGGGGTGTTAATCTATTTTTCCTCGCTCATCCAAGCGTCAACTTTTTCTTTAATAGCTTTTTTCAGAACTTTAGCTTCATCCTTAGTTAATTTATCCGCTTTTACGCCTTCTTTAACAGATGCACAGTACTCTTTATAAAGCTGTTTTTTAAATTTCTTAACAGGAATTTCCGCTTCTTCTAGTACCTGAATTAACTTTTTACCTTCTTTAACTTGCTTTTCTAGCTCTTCAGGTTTAACCCCTAATTTTTCTAACGCTTTTTGAATAATTTGGAAATTATCAATCGTGAAAGCAGCCTCTGCTCCCTCTTCGGCCTTAGCTGGCTTTTCTTTTTTATCATCTTTAGCTGCTTTATCTACTTTTTCCGTTTTCTCTACCTTATCAGTTTTTTCAGTTTTCTCAGTCTTGTCTGGTTTCTCGGTTTTCTCAGTCTTTTCCGCTGACTCCTCTTTTTTCTCTGCTGTTTCCGCATCTGCGGCTGGTTCTGTTTTAACCATTGATGAACTAGCAGTTTGCAAAACTATAGAGTCTCCTCTACTAGTGTTGGCACGTGGGGCGCTAGTGCATGCTAATACCGGAGTTGAACCAATAACAAGTGATAATAATATCGCAGATGATTTTAATTTTGTATTTTTCATCATTATTCCTCCTATTTCTTATATATGATTAGGATATGATAAATTCGTAATTCTATTCTACCAAATTAATCCAATTTTAGATTTTTATATGTATAAAATTAATTTTTTTGTCAATATTAATAGTAGAACAATTGTAAGGAGGCGGTTTTTTATGAATAATTATGTCAGATGCAATAATTGTGGTTATGATATGTACGGTCATGAGTTTATTTCTAATATGGTTGATACTAGTTTGTTTAATAGTACAGCTTTGCATAGTGATGAATCCATTCTAGATCTTTGTCAAAAGTCTACCTCTAATATGGTTTGTCCTTTTTGTAATGAAAAAGGAAGTTGGTCTTTAACTTAAAGACTATCTTCCTTAATTTTGACGTGCTAAAAAAACTTTCTTTACTATTTTTGTTTTAGCTGAGTTTCTTCATTAAATTGTTGGAGATGCTAACTTAATATGAAAACCCTCTTGTCAGATTTGCTGATATCCCCATAAAGGGGACACTTTTGGCACAGGGGCAAATCCCCAAACCTCGGAGAGGCTCGACCAGCTTAGTATTTATTACAACAAAAGGTTGGTCGAAAAGTTTTCATTTGTTAAGTTAACAAAACCTAATATATTTAGTGGAGAAACTTATGTAGCTTAAAAAATTTTTGTATACTGCAAAACAGTTTAATCAAGTTTTACATTTAATACAAGTTGATTAGTTTTTTGGACTTCATTATAAGTAAGCCCTTGGTTTAGCAATGACATAATTGCGTTTAAAACGTCAGTGCTATTTAATTTTGAGCTTAATATTAAACTAAAATCTTTAGTATTGCCGACTGTTGTAAGTATTTCAGGTAATTCATCAATGGAATCTAAGTTATATAAATGTTCAATTCCCATATCTAAATTAACCAGATTATATAAATCCGAAGTTGATACTGCATAATCTGAAGTAGTCCATTTATGAGTTTTCTTCATATATGTATCATTTTCATTAAAGTAATCTAAAAAGGTTCCTATTTGGTCCTTATCTTGGTCTGCCCAAGTAACATCCACATGGTATGTCTGCCCATTAATTTGCACTTGGTTCCAAGCATGTGGTTCCCCTGCATCTCCTACTACACAAATAGTTGGAATGCCAACGCTATTTAAAATATACATAAACATATAGGCATACCCATCACATACAGCAAGTTTATCAATAGCAGCTCCAAATAATGTATGTTGCATATCAGCAGTTAAATCATATGTTACGTTATCAATAATATATGTGAAGGCTGCAAATTCGCGTTCATAACTATCCATCGATGTATTCATTATGTTATTTAGCAGTTGCTCGTGAAAACTGGTCCATTGGGTATTGTATTTCCTTATTAATGCTAAATCATCATACGGAAATGTAATAGTAATTTCTGTATTATAAGACGAAGCTACGGACACTTCCCAACTAGTCGTTTGATATATAGTTGGATATTCATAGAAAATATCTTGGATTTGGTTACTTATTCTTTGTGTTAGCGCATATACATCGTCGTAGCTGCTATTTATTGTAATATTTATTTCTCTGGCATAATCAAATAGCTCTTGTTTTACTATTTCTGGTATTTCACTTTCATCATTTATTACCCAACTATCGGGTAAGTTACTAGGTATTTCAAAAGAAACTACATTAGTGGAACCTTGGTCATTAGTAGTTGCTAAGAAATATTTTCCGGGCAATGTGACTAATGTATCTTTTGTAATTAATTCACTTCTTGCCCCATCTCTAGAAAGGTATTGCACAGTTTCATTGGCTAAAATTTCTACACCATTGTTAAACACTCCTTTATTCGTATAAAATGTGGAGCTATCTTCAACAACTAATACTTGCGTTCCATTACTATTTTCAGCTATAGTCTCATCAATATAACTAATCTCATTTAAAACACTACTAATGCCACTAATATCATTAATATCTTGAATATTAGTATCTTGAATACTAGTATCTTGAACACTAGTATCTTGAATACTAATATCTTGAGTGCTACCACCAGTTACTATGTCTTCGAGCAAAAGAATATTAGCAGTAGACTCCGTATCTAAACCTGATGTAGCGCCACTTGTAGTACCATTTACTAAATCTTCAAGTAAAACTACATTACTTAATGCTTTAAAACTTTCACCTTCAATTATACCTACATTGACATGGCCTGGTGATACTGCACAATATGCAATTAAAAATGCTGATAAAAATTTTGGAAATCGTTTCATTATCCACCTCGTTATTTTTTCTATAGTATATTCGTAAATCTCTTCCTAATGTCGATAAGTTAAAAAATTTCTTCATTATTAAGAACAAAAATGATAAAACAAAATTCCTTCATTAATAAGAACAAATAAGAACTAGCTAAGACATTCAAAAAGAAATCTTAAAAAATTTTTATCTCAATGTTTCGTTTCAATGAAGGAATTCGTTTTTTTCAATGTATTTCAATGTTTTATTTCGTACCTCAAAAGGCATTCGTTTTTTATTAAGCGATTTTGTTTAATTAAATTCTATGTTTAATACAACTTGATTAGTTTTCTGGATTTGATTATAACTAATACTTTGATTTAGCAGATTAGCAACTTCAGTTAAAATCTCACTAGAACTATCACTTAGCTGTGGACTTAGTATTAAACTAAATGCTGTAGCTTCAGTAACTTGCACTATTTCAAGCACTCCAGCTAATTCATCCATTGAATTTAAAGTATATAACTGGTCTATTCCTAAATCTAAATTAATTAAATTGTATTCATCTGAAGTCGATACAGAATATAGCGAATCATCCCACGTATGCGTATTACTCATATACTCATCATTTTCATTAAAATAATCTAAAAAACTACCTATTTGTAATTCGTCTTGGTCAGCCCAAGTAGCATCCACATGGTATGACTGCCCATCAATTTGAACCAAGTTCCACGCATGAGGGGTTCCTAATGCATCCCCTACAATATAAGTAGTTGGTACCCCGACGCTATTTAAAATGTACATAAACATCTTCGCATAGCCATCACATACAGCTAAATTCTCAATACTAGCACCGTATAACGTATGTTGCATAGGTTGAACGTAGTCTAGACCAAGTCTGCCATTAGGGTCATACGTCACACTATCAATAATATAAGAAAATATAGCAAACTCTCTTTCATAACTATCCATTGATTTATCCATAACAGTATTTAAAATTTCCTCATGGACATCTTCCCACTCTGCATTATAAGTCCTTAGTAACTCTAAATCTGGGTATGAGAATGTAATATTAATTTCTGTGCTATAAGATATAGCTACCTCTATTTTGAATGTGGTAAATGCAATAGTTGGGTACGTATCTAAAATTTCAGTAATTTGATTACTTATAGTTTCTAGCAAGTAATCTATGTCATCATATCGTTTGCTAAGTGTAATTTTAACATCTGTAGCTAAATCAAATAGCTCTTGCTTTATTATTTCTGGTATTTCATCCTCATTTTTTACTACCCAATTATCAGACTTATCGTTAGGTATTTCAAATGAAAGCACAGTAGTATCGTTATCCATATCAGTCACTGATAAAAAATATTTTCCAGGTAAAGTAACTAGTGTATCTTGTGTAATTAGCTCACTTTTAGACCCATCGCGTGAAAGGTATTGTATTTTCTGTTCATCATATGGTATTTGCACGTTAGTATCCATTATTCCTCGGTCTGTATAAAATGGTGCATCATATGCAACAATTAACTGCTCAATTTCCATCATAGTTTCAACAGCCTCCAGATTACTACTACTGCTACTACTACTGCTACTAACACTGCTACTACTAACACTGCTACTATTGCCGCTACTACCACTGCCGCTACCACTGCTACTACTTCCGCCGCTAAAGCTAATATTACCTACCGTTTCACTTACGGTTTTGACAATAGAGGAGCCGACATTACCTACAAAGTCGATTCCAGACATAGTAAAGGGTAATATAATGTTTACAGCTAGTTGTATCGCACAATATGCTATTATAACTACTTTGCCAAAATCCCAAAACTCTTTCATAATTCACCCCTTTTTAATTTATATAATTATTTATATACTTAAGTACATACTCATAATACACAATTCCTAGCATAATGGCACAAACTTATTTTGCAAATATTTGAGTCCAATGATTTCCAGAGCTAACATATCCAACGCCAATGCGTGTATACTCTGATTTTAATATGTTTGCACGATGCCCTTCGCTATTCATCCACGCATTTACAACTTGCTCCGGTGTAGTTTGGCCTTTTGCAATATTTTCTCCTGCTAAAGAATAACTTACCCCAAAATGTTTTAACAAATCTGTAACAGACCCATATACAGGGCTAGTGTGACTAAAATATGAATTTTGTTGCATATCTTCTGATTTTACACGTGCCACTTGGCATAAACTTTCGTCTATTTGTAATGGTGAAAGGTTATATTTTTGCCTTTCTATGTTAACTAGCTCTATTACTTCCATTTCAAACTCATTTATGTAACTAGGTGTACTTGTTTCTGGTGTTTCTGTTTCCGTAGGTCGTGAAGGAATAGATGGTACTTCTATTTCAGGTTCTTGTACTTCAGGTATTTCTATTTCAGGTGTTTCAGGTTCTTGTATTTCAGGTAGTTCTATTTCAGGTGTTTCAGGCTCATTTGGTCTAAAGCCAGGCCAGTTAGGAATGGATGGCATTTCTATTTCAGGCTCTTCTACTTCAGTCTCAACTTCAAAATTAGGTAATTCATTATCAATTCCCGGTTTCCAATCAGAATCAACTTCAAAACTAGGCAACGAGTTATCAATACCCCAGTTAGGCTTATTATTATCAGAATCAACTTCAAAACTAGGCAACGAATTATCAATACCCCAGTTAGGCTTATTATTAGAATCAACTTCAAAATCAGGTAATTCAGTACCCGGTTTCCAATCAGAATCTACCTCAAAGCTAGGCAGCGAATTATCAATGCCCCAATTAGGTTTATTATAATCAGAATCTACTTCAAAGCTAGGCAGCGAATTATCAATACCCCAGTTAGGTCCACTCGGTCTATTAGGTGCAGCGCTAGGTCTATTATAATTATAATTAGGTGTACTTGGTGTGTAGCCATAATTAGGAGTATTTGGTCTACTTGGCGTACAATTATCAATACCCCAGCTTGGTTTACTATTAGAACCTGGGTTATAATTTTGATTGCTACTTGGTCCTCTATTAGAATTATAAACAGATACTTCTTGAGTAACCGATTTACTCAGTACTAATTCTTGTTCAAACTCTTGAGTTGATGAATTAGTTGTAATACCTAATTCGTTTAAAACTTTAGTTAATAATTCATTAACAAGCTCTCTATTTGGTGCATTGACTGATTCTACTACTGTATCCACGCTTGTAGACCGAGTCATTACTACTTCACCTAATACAAGCTGTACTATATCCTCGTTACTATATAACTCATTATGTACTTCAGAACTAATCAGCATCTCTGTAAGCTCTTGTTCTATCAGATTAACCTGCGCAGCATCTATAACTGCTTGATTATCTAGTGTAGTTACAACAACTTGGTCATGTACCATTGTTACATTATATCCGAATGCTTGCCAGAATTTAGATTCTGCTATGTAAGGTCTTTCATCTTTTAATATCAGTGGTGTTGATATAATTTCTTCTATATCGTTAACATACATATGATAAGTTCCAATCTCTACTTTTACTTCTATATCTTCACCAGTCTGTGCATGAATTCCTGTTGTTATTATGTAAGGTGAGTCAACTTCTATGTTAAGACCAATTTGTTCGGTTACTGTAGTTAATGGTATGTAAATATCACCGCCCGGTCCAGTAAAAGGTTTTTCTTTAATAGACTCATCTGTTACGTCATTTACACTAGCCTCAGAGTCTTTATTTTTATCCATGTCTATTGGCTTTGCAATAGTCATACCTCCTGGCAATTGAACTATACTTCCTAATAAAGCCAAATAAGTGGCTACTTTCTTAAAATGTTTCATCTTTAGATTCCTTTCCATTTTTATTTCGGGTTTTATTCCCGGTTTTATTTCCGTTTTGTCTCGTAGTATCTTAGTTATGCGAGTTATAGCACACTAAAGCAAAACAATTGTTTCATTTCCCAATTGTTTATTTTATTATACCAGAAATTGCTGTATATATCTATGGTAATAGTTGGTTGCATTATTTTTCCTTCATCGGTACAAACTAAGCCTAACAAGTTTATATTAAAGGGGCGATTGAAATTGAAATATAAGATTCTTGTGTACACGTTATTATTAAGTATGGCGTTTCCAATATTTGCTACTCAAGAAATTGAAGAAGGCACAATGATTGAGATTGAAATTGAACTTCCTAGTATTAGCGAGGAGCAGACAGATGAAATTAAAGAGATGGAACAAGAAGCAGATGCTACTCCTAAAGGTACAGAGGAAGAATTAAAAGAAACGTTTTTTGATGTATTAGTAGGGCTAATACAAAAGCGTAACGAATATGTATTAGGGCAGGATTTAGAAAGTTTAGAGAAATTATATAATCTTGATATTAAAGCGAGCAAATATGCTTTTGAACATGAATCTATAAAAGCTAAGTATTTAAAAGATTGGGCACAGAAACAAGGCGTAACGATTAAAAATGTAGAGTCTGAATTAAAAGTGCGTAAAGTACGTGATAGAGAAAACGGCTTATATGGAATGACTTGTAACATCTGTACTACATTTACTTATGCTTATAACAATGCACTAGATGTAGAAAATTCATTTAAGGTAGGCACTTCCCATTATATCCACTTACAAAAACAAGGCAGTGAATATATAATAGTAAAAGAATGGTACACTGACCCTCTTTGTGATACAGTAGAAATTACAATGGAAAAACCAGAAGAAATGACTGAGTTTTTTTTAAATTCTAAACTACCTGAATTTACACCAAATGAGCGTTTGCAAAAAGCTATCGAATATGCACACGCTCATTGTGGTATAGGTGAAGGTGAAGGGATGTTTAGATATAACCCTCAATATATGGACTGTAACCCACTAGGCGGTGACTGTGCTAATTTCGCTTCCCAAATTATGTTTGAAGGCGGAGGATTTAAGAAAAATTCAACATGGAATTATACCCATGAGGGCACTAAAGACTGGGTTAATGCACAAGGACTTACGTATTATCTAATTAACAGCGGACGTGGACATAGAATTACTAAAGGTAGTTATGCTAAAACTTATAAAACTGCTATGCAAATGAGGCCAGGCGATATAGTAGCGTATGAAGAACGAGGTCGTATTACCCATGTTTCTACTGTTACAGGGCTTGATAGCAATGGTTATCCTTTAGTTACATGTCATAACAGTGATAGATTACTTGTTCCTTATGATTTAGGATGGAGCAATTCAGGTGTAACTTATCATTTTATAGATGTGTATTATTAAAAAAAAATAGGCTTAGCGGCCTATTTTTTATTATACACTTTTAGAGATTCTACAACTGCCTCCATAAGTTTTCTCTGATAAGAGGGGTCCGCTAACATCTGGTCCTCATTCCAATTACTCATAAAGCCCATTTCTAAAATTACAACTGGCACACGAGACCAGTTAAACCCAGTCATATCTTCGCGTTTAAAAATGCCATTTACTTTAACGCCCTTATCTGTAAGCGCAACTTTCAATAACTCTGCATACGCTTGGCTTGGTTCATATATGCCTTTAGTATTAGGATTTGTATCACTTGGCACCAATATAGTTGCGCCAGTTTTAGATGAGTTATTAATACTATCGCAGTGAAGTCTTATAGTCATATTTGCATTAGCTTTATTAGAAACTTCTGCTCTTTCAGCGTTGCTAATATTTACATCATGTGTCTCCCGAGTCATTACAACTGTAATATTTTCTTTTTCTAATAACTCTTTTAAAATCATCGCAGCTTCTAAGTTAACAACATATTCAGCCTTTTTAGTTCCTACACCTTCTGTCCCAGATGAAACGCGAGCTTTTTTATGTGGTGAACCGGGTGCGATAGGTTCAGTGGTACTATCACCTTTTTCTTGATGGCCTGCATCAATACATACTACAAATTTTTCAGCAGGTGCACTATCTGATTCATCGGATTCAGTATTTTCATCGGATGCTGCTGTAGAGTCTGTAGTTCCTTCTTTAGAATCTGTAGCTTCATCTTTAGAGGCTGTAGCTCCGTCTTTAGAGTCTTTAGCCTCGTCCTTAGAGTCTTTAGCTTCGTCCTTAGAGTCTTTAGCCTCGTCTTTAGATTTCTCTTCGCTACTTTCCTGTCTGTTAGTCTCAGGAGCTTGTGCTGTAATACTTTCGGTTGCAATATCCGCGGCATTAACGTTAGCTATACAAGCTAATACTGCTATACTTACACCGAGTAGTTGCTTAATTTTCACTTTAATCACCTCATATTATAATTTCTACTTATTAAGATGAGTAAAACGTTTAAAAATTATACACGTTCCTAGACAAACTAAATTAAGTATCCTATGATTAGAATATTAGATAGGAGGTATTAGAGTGAACGATATAGAATATATGGAATTGGCATTATCCGAGGCTAGTAAAGGAATTGGCTGGGTAAATCCAAATCCATTAGTAGGAGCAGTTATAGTAAAAGACGAAAAAGTTATTGCAACAGGCTACCATACCAAATATGGCTGTCTTCATGCGGAGCGCGAAGCTCTAGCAAATTGTTTACAATCAGTACAAGGCGCAACTATGTATGTAACGTTAGAACCATGTTGTCATTATGGAAAAACTCCGCCGTGTACACAAGCAATTATTGAAAGTGGCATCAAAAAAGTATTTGTAGGGTGCGTAGACCCAAATCCGTTAGTGGCAGGCAAAGGGATTGATAAATTAAAACAAGCTGGAATTGAAGTCATTGTTGGATTATTAGAAGAACAGTGCAGACGGCAAAACGAAGTTTTCTTTCATTATATTAAAACAAAGCGTCCTTTTGTCGCTATGAAATATGCTATGACTTTAGATGGCAAAATTGCAACCGTTACAGGCGAGTCACAATGGATAACAAGTGAACAATCGAGAATGCAAGTACATGAAATGCGACATAAATATAGTGCTATTATGGTGGGTATTGGCACTGTTTTAGCGGATAATCCTATGCTAAATTATAGAAATAACGCTAATGGAAAAAATCCGATTAGAATTATTTGTGATACACAGCTTACAACACCTATTACGAGTAAAATAGTTAAAACTGCTAAAGAGCAACGCGTTATAATCGCTACAAATAATAATGATACGACTAAACATAAGTTATATACTCATTTAGGTTGCGAAATATTAGTTGTAGGGCTTACTGATAATAAAATTAATCTTAATGAATTAATGGAGAAGCTTGCAGCTATCGGAATTGATAGCATTTTATTAGAAGGCGGTGCACAGCTTAACTTTTCCGCCATTAAAGCGCGTATTGTAAATAGTGTAACTACGTATATAGCGCCTAAAATTTTTGGTGGTACTTTAGCCAAAACACCAGTTGGCGGAGATGGATTTGCAAATATTAATAATGCTATTCAATTAAAATATAAAAATGTTACTGCACTTTCTAATGGTGATATATTAATAGAAAGTGATGTGTTATATAGTTAAAAGGATGTGATTAGATGTTTACAGGAATTATAGAAGCTAAAGCTAGTATTAAAAGAATAATAAAAAAATCGAATGGATTAACGTTTACTATAGCACGACCACAAACATTTGATGATATAAAAATCGGAGACAGCATTGCTACAAATGGTGTATGTCTTACAATTACACAACTTTCCCCACAAACATTTGATGTAGACATAATGAATGAATCATTGAAAAAAACTACTCTTAGTACTATTGGTGTTGGAACTAAAGTTAATTTAGAGCGTGCAATGTTAGTGGGCAGCAGATTTGGGGGACACATTGTAAGTGGACATGTAGATGAGGTTGGCCGAGTAGTAAATATAAAAAAGGACGGTATCGCAACAGTATATTGGATTAAAGTAGATAACGCATCTTGTTTAATAAGCAAAGGTTCTGTTGCACTAGATGGAATTAGTTTAACTATCGTTGAAGTTAGAGCGAGTACATTTAGCGTATCCATCATTCCGCATACACAACAAGAAACTACGATTTCATCGTGGCATGTCGGTAGCTTAATAAATATAGAAAAAGACCAATTAATTAAAAGTACTATGACACAAATTAAATCAGTAATTGATAAAGACTTTTTATTAAAATGTGGTTTTTAAAGAAGGCTTAACCCTTCCTTAAAAAATTACTATAATATTTTGTGTGGCAACTGCTGATTCAATAATTGTGGCCTAAATTTGTTCTATAACTAGAGTTAAATAGTATATTATAGTATATCGCGGGTAACAACTTAGCTGATAATATAATAATGAAAGGTTTTAAAATAATGAATACAATAAAAGAAGCTTTAGAAGCATTAAAACAAGGTGAAATTATAATAGTAACTGATGATGAAGGACGAGAAAATGAAGGCGACTTTATATGTCCTGCTGAAAACGTAACTGCTGAGCAAATTAACTTTATGGCAACTTACGGTAAAGGATTAATTTGCATGCCAATGAGCGTAGAAATTGCTAAAGAACTAAAATTTCCCCAAATGATTGAAAACAATACAGATGCGCATGGAACAGCCTTTACGGTATCAATAGACTATAAAGATACTACAACTGGGATTTCAGCGCATGAAAGAGCACTTACAGCAAGAAAAGTTGTAGAAGAAGGTGTTACAGCAGAAGACTTTAAGCGCCCCGGACATATGTTCCCATTAGTCGCAAAGCCAAATGGCGTATTAGTTCGCGATGGTCATACGGAAGCCACTGTTGACCTTATGACACTAGCAGGATTTAAACCATGCGGATTATGTTGCGAAATCATTAGACCAGATGGGGAAATGATGCGCGAAACAGAACTAAAAGCTTTAGCTAGTCAGTGGAATCTAAAAATGATTTCAATTAAAGATTTAGTAGCTTACAGAAAAACATATGACATATTAGTCGAAAAAGTAGCTATGCCAAAATTACCAACTAAATATGGAGACTTTGTGGCACATGGATATATAAATAAACTAAACGGCGAACATCATGTTGCACTTGTAAAAGGTGATATAACTACTGCTGAGCCAGTTTTATGTCGTGTGCATTCTGAATGTTTAACCGGCGATGTATTCCATTCAATGAAATGTGATTGTGGTCAGCAGTTAGACCAAGCGCTAAAGCAAATTGCAAAGGAAGGCAGAGGAGTTTTACTTTATATGCGACAAGAAGGCCGTGGTATTGGGCTATTAAATAAATTACGCGCTTATGAACTGCAAGAAACTGGCCTTGATACTGTAGAAGCAAATTTAGCTTTAGGATTTGAAGAAGATGAGCGTGAATATTATGTTGGCGCACAAATTTTAAGGCATTTAGGTATTAAGCAACTACACCTTATGACTAATAATCCAGATAAAATTTATCAGCTTGAAGAGTTTGGAATAAAAATTGTAAAACGTGTGCCAATTGAAACTGACTATAGCGAACAATCAATAAATTACATGGCAACTAAAAAGTATAAGATGGGACATGTACTAAATTTAGAACAAGAATTTGCGTAAATAAGTATAATCTAGTGCTATAATTGGAATAAATAAGACAAACTATTTTAATTGAAGGAGAACTTATGAAAATATACGAAGGAAATTTAGTAGCTAAAGGGATGACAGTGTGTCTTATTGCATCCAGATTTAATGACTTTATAACATCAAGACTATTAGATGGCGCAATAGATGGCCTTAAAAGACATGGAGTACACGAAGACAATATAGATGTAATGTGGATACCAGGAGCATTTGAAATGCCTCTTATAGCAAAGAGAGCTGCGAAAACTGGTAAATACGATGCAATCATTTGCGTTGGCGCAGTGATTAGAGGCTCTACTACTCATTACGACTACGTGTGTAGCGAGGTATCTAAAGGGCTTGCAGCAGTATCGCTAGAAAGTGAATTACCTGTTATGTTTGGAGTTCTTACAACCGAAAATATTGAGCAGGCCATAGAAAGAGCGGGTAGCAAAGCTGGAAACAAAGGCTATGAATGTGCTGTTGGAGCAGTAGAAATGGTAAATTTAATAGAAAAACTTAAAGTATTACAATACTCATAAAACTAAACCACAAGTTCACGCAACTTGTGGTTTTAACATTTTAAGAGAAAGTTACATATATAATAGTAACTCCTATAATATTTGAGGGTGATACTATGGTGAATAACGAGTTAGTGTATTTTTATTTTGGCTTACTAGGCACGTTATGTAGCTACGTAAGTTTTTCTTATCAAGAATATTTAATTACATTAATAAGTATAGTAATTACGGTTTACCTCTTTAGTAACTTTTTACATTTGACTTTGGAAGAATAGCAATACATAATTAATTCCATCTATCGCAAAATATATTTGTCATAGATGGAACCTTTTTTTTGCAAAATGCATATATAATAGTATGTCCAATAAATATTAATTAAGGGGGAGATTTATATGAACATTACGGAAATGTATTTAAGCTATAACGTATACTCAAGACCAATGTTACCGCTAACAGCAGTTAAAGGCATTGTAATCCACTATGTCGCAAACCCAGGCTCTAGTGCAGTAGCTAATAGAAACTATTTTAATAACTTAACATCAACTTATGCAAGCAGCCATTATATAGTGGGATTAGAAGGGGAAATAATCGCTTGCATTCCAGAAGATGAAATAGCCTACCATGCTGGAGATAAAACTTATAATAGCACATTTATAGGTATTGAAGTATGCCATCCTGACACAACTGGTAAATTTGTAGAGCCTACTTACAGTGCTGTAGTAGAGTTAACTGCAGATATTTGCAAAAGGTACAACCTTAATCCTCAAACAGATGTAATAAGACATTATGACGTTACAGGAAAACTTTGTCCTCTATATTATGTGAATAACAAAGATGCATGGGAACAGTTTTTAAGTGATGTGGAAAAGTCTATGTCTGCTGAAGTTTTACCTGAAATTTTGCCAAGCTTTGGAACTGATGTAACTGAAATTGCAATCAATGGAGTAGTAACTACAGTTGAAGCAAAATTAATTAACGATTTCACTTATGTAAAACTTAGAGATTTAATTAGCGACAAAATAGAAGTTGGCTATGATGGACGAATAGCATATATTAATACATTATAAGTTGGCGCTACTAAATAAAAAAACTAGAGTTACTAAATAGACAAATTAGAGCTGGACTATTAGCTAACTTTTATGTTATTCTAGTTCCATAGGAGGATAACATATGGTTGTTTCAATAGTCCAGCTTATTTTTAGATATGTAATTCATATGTTAAATGTTGGTGTACCATTATTTACAGTATATATAATAGGAAGATTTATATATCTGAAATGGAGCCATACGAAAATATACTTTAAAGATGAATTGTTACATGCGTTAACGGTATTTTATTTTTTGTGCTTATATATCATTACAGTAGGTAGGCCAAGTATGACTTTTTCCATAGTGATGGACCAAAATCGAATTAATGCCGTACCATTTATTGAACTTATGAAATTGCTAGACTATGGATATGTAACCTCGTTTACTTATAACGTAGTCGGAAATATTTTATGGTTTATGCCAATTGGGATACTGCTACCTATGCAGATGCGGAAATATTGGAGCATATTCACTATAGCTTTTTGTGGCTTTTGTGTATCGCTTTCGATAGAAATGCTACAATTTATTTTCGGTACTGGTATAAGTGATATTGATGATTTAATTATTAACACTATTGGTACTATTATTGGATATATTATATATAAAATAGCGGCTATAATAACCGTGTTAAGACGTAGATATGAAAAATGAGAAAAAAGCTTTAGAAGATTATATTGATGTTATTATGCAGTTACCTTTAAAAGAGAAATATACTAAAGAAGAGCTGTTAGTTAAACCGTTACTTATTGATAGTTTGGATAATATCGAAATATATTATGCTCCTCATAATGACTATATTAATAAGGAAGCAAAAATTTTTATAGTAGGTATTACACCGGGGTTTTTACAAATGGATTTAGCTATATCTACCGCGCGTCGTTGTTTAGAGCAAGGTATGAGTATAGAAGCTATAAAAAAAGAGTGTAAATTGGTAGCCAGATTTTCGGGGCCGCTTAGAAAGAACTTAATTAGTATGTTAGATGAAATTGGATTACATCATATTGTAGGACTAGCTTGCTGTGAAGAGCTTTTTTCTACATGTTATATGCATACTACTTCAGTCATACCTTATCCAACATTTGTAAATGGAACTAATTATACTGGGCATAGTCCAAAGCTAATTAAAAATGAATTTTTAATGAGTTATGCCATAAGTTGTATTAAAGAAGAGTTACAGCAGTTGAAATACACAGAAAATATATTAATAGTTCCACTTGGTAAAGCTGTTGAAGAAGTTTTATTTTATTTTGCTTCAATTGGATTGTTCAAACCACAACAAATACTACAAGGATTTCCCCATCCTTCTGGGGCAAATGGTAATCGTATTAAACAATTAGAAGCTAATAAACATAATTTAATAACACAACTTAAGGGGCTAAGCGCCCCTTTTTATATTTAAAGGTATATTGCAGTTTTTAGGTGGCAATAATCTAGTACTAGGAAAGGAAGTTTATAATGAGACCAATAGATAATTTAATTAATCCAGCAAAAGACACGCTATTTAATAGATATGTGGCAAAAGAAGTATTTAACGATGAAGATAAGTATGTAGATTTAAGACAGGAACATTTTAATCATGTATGGAGACTGAGCTATAATGAGATAGGAGACAGTGTATTAAATGCAGCAGATTTAGAACAGCTAGAAAATTTTGTGGCACTTAGAGAAATTTCATTAAACTTAGGCGGTTATCATGATACCAGTGACTTAACTATCACTAATATAAAACAGATTGTAAATACATTAAAGACATTTACTTCATTAAAAACAGTGTATATAGTGTGTAAATTATTTGCCGAGGCAGATTGTGAACTTAGCGAAATGACGCAATTAAAAAGGTTAAGCCTAATCCAATGCGGTATAGTAGACTTACCAATGTGGATAACAAACTTAAGCAATTTAGAAGAGCTAAATTTAAGTAACAATAAACTAGTTACTTTACCCGCGCAGTTAAATACATTAACAAAACTAAAAGTGCTAAATTTAAATATGAACCGTCTAACTACCTTTAGCGCTGAACTAGGATTTTTAGGTAGCTTAGAATCGTTAGACTTAAGTTATAACCAGCTCCAAACGCTACCATCAGGATTTGCATTGCTAAGAGAGCTTAAACAGTTACACTTGGGGTGGAATGATTTAATGGAATTTCCAGCAGCAGTTTCTACACTAAGCAAACTAGAGCTACTGAACTTAGAAGGGGCTGAAAACATAACTACTTTACCAATAGGAAACTTAATGAAACTTAAGAAACTTAGTGTATCTAATTCTAAATTAACTACAATATCATGGGAAATAGGAAGGTTGGTTAATTTAACACACCTAGAATTAACTAATAATAGCCAATTAACATCTTTACCTGCTGAAATCGGTTTATTAGTAAACTTAGAAAGTCTAAATTTAATGGCAAATGGGCTAACTGAATTACCTAATACAATAGGCAGTTGGGTTAAATTAAAAGAACTATACTTAAGTGATTGCGCTCTAACTTCTATACCGCCGGAAATAGGGTGGTTAGTTAATTTAGAGTATTTAAAATTAGATGAAAATAGACTGCAAACTTTGCCGCCCCACATTGGTAATTTAGCACATTTGCAACATATGGATTTAAGTAGAAATGCCACTTTAGTTAGTCTACCAGTCGAAATAACATATTTAGAAACATTAGAACTATGGATAATGGATACACCGCTGGGCCAGCTGATACATTGGGTAGATAGAATGGATAACTTAGAATTAATTAGTTACTAACGGCTCTAGGTTTTCTAAAACTAAGACATTTTATACGTGCTGGGGAAAATCTAAAACAAGGGACTTATGGAGTCCCTTACAATTTACTTAATATTTCTTATACTCATCCATCTTCTTAGCTTCTTCAGCTTTCTCTTTTTGTCGTTCAATAATTTTAGCTGTAAGTAAAATTGCGCTAGCTAGAACTAAAATTATATTCGCTATAAAAATCCCCCCCTTAATCAAAAATTAAGAAATAACAACACCAGTCCCGTAAGCTAACATTTCAGCAGCTCCTTGGACAACAGTAGAAGATGCAATCCTAAGCCCCACTATAGCATTAGCGCCTTGGGCTTTTGCATCTTCAACCATACGCTCTATAGCAATTTGACGAGCTTCAATTAGCATTTCATTGTACCCACCTAGTTCTCCTCCAGCCATACTTTTAAATGCGGCCGAAATATCTTTTCCTAAATGCTTTGAACGTATTGTACTACCTTTTACAAAACCTTTCACCTCAGTAATTTCTTTACCCACAATACTATCTGTAGTTACTATTAACATAAAAATATCTCCTCTTCTTAAAATTTTATTACCCTTTAAGTATACTCCAATTTAAAAAATAATCAAGACTCAGCGCTTAATTCTATTTATTTACAATTGCAGGTTTTAAATTGCTATGTTACAATATTGTTACAGAATTCTTATATGTAATTAAATACATATGAATTCTATAGACAATGCCCCTAACTGTTTCCCCACACACTGAAAAAAATCGCCTGCCTCAGTATTTATAAAAGGTTGAGCGATAAGTTTTCATTTGTTAAGTTAACAAAACCAATGTATAGGAGAATAATAATGAAAAAATTTGCAAAATTTATAACTAGTATATTAGCAGTTACGTTAATTACACCTGCAACATTTGCTACCCAAACAACATTAACAGCGCAAGACTATGCCAATTACTTAATTGAGGCTCTAGGCGTAACAAGCGTGCAATATGCCATAATTAAAGATGGTGATATTATTACATCAGCAGCAACCGGAATGGATAGTGCTAGTAGCCAAACCTCAACGGAGCTTATGTATGGAATAGGCTCCATTAGTAAAGTGTACACAACAGCTAGCATTATGAAATTAGTAGACTTAGGCTTAATAGACTTAGATAAACCAGTTACTACATACGTTGACGATTTTAAAATGGCCGACGACAGATATAAAGATATTACAGTAAAAATGTTACTTAATCACTCATCAGGACTTATGGAAGGCAGTTTATCAAATACAGTTTTATATGCAGACAACGACACACAATACACGGATAATTTATTAGAACGCTTAAGCACACAACGCCTAAATACCGCGCCAGGAGAAGTTTGTGTTTATAACAACGGTGGATTTAGTTTAGCAGAAATCGTAATAGAAAGAGTAAGCGGATTATCGTATACAGAATTTTTAGAAACGTATATAACACAACCGTTAGGATTGGAAAATACAGTTACACCGCAGTCTGAATTTGACGTAGAAAATCTAGTTAATATTAGCACTTACCAAGGACAAATAATTCAAGATGCACCAGTAGAAACGTTAAACGCAATTGGTACGGGAGGAATATATAGCACAGCGGAAGACTTATGTTTGTTTGTAGACGCATTCTTTTTAAATGATGAATTCCTTACCCAACAAGCTATAGACTTAACAACAACTCCCCAATATCAAACGGGATTATGGGGAACGGACAAAATGGCTTTTGAATATGGACTTGGCTGGGATGAAATTGAATTATATCCATTTAATGAACAAGATATCCAAGTACTATCCAAAAGCGGAGATACTTTAACTTATTCTTCTGCGTTATTAGTAGCGCCACAATATGATATTGCTGTAGCAGTTTTAGCAACTGGCGGTAACTCCACATTTAATACTTCATTTGCAGGACAAATGCTAATAGATGAGCTAATCAAAGATGGCGTAATGGAACAACCAGCATATGAACTTGGATATGAAGTAGCAGAAATGGTAACGATACCAGATGAACTATTAGTTAACTCAGGCTTATATGGCAATATTTTAGGAGCCTTTATTTACGAATTAAATCCAGAAGGAACACTAGATATATATTTGAATGATGAATTTATCGATACGTTTTATCACCAAGGAGACGGAAAATTTGTGGATAAGTATGGCTCCCAATTACTAGAATTTGAAGCGTTAGAAAATGGCCATAACTATGCTAAAGTTAATGTTACTGTTAATACAGGACTTATGCCAGTACTAAGTACAAATTATTATGGACAGCAACTTGAGGAAAAAGAAATTTCAGATGAAGTAAAAGCTGCTTGGGAAGCAAGGTACAATAAAACTTATTACTTATTAAATGAAAAATATACAAGTTTCATTTATACATCAGGAATACCTGCTGCTATGCTATACGGACAATCACCTGTGGAAGGCTATTGTGGCCAATTGGAGATTATAAATGAAAATACTCTTTATTCAAACCTTGCTATACCGGGAATGTATAGCCGTGATGGTATAGATTTGCACTTTTATAATGTGGATGGCGTGGAGTTCTTAATGTCGGGTAGTAGCATCTATGGTGATGAAAGCTTTGTTAACCCTTTAAAATATGGTACTTATGAAATTGCTGAAGATGGCTATGCTAAACATTTTTCTGTTGACGAAGATATGACTGTGTCCATTGATATGATTGGTAATGGTATATTCGCTTTATATGATTTAGATGGCATTTGTATTTATAACTCAATTTTAGAACCAAATAAACCTCTTGAAATTCAAGCGGGTAGCATGCTAGTATTCGCTGGAGATATAGGTACTTCTTATATTGTAGAATAAAATTTCAACCTCCAAAAAATAATTGGAGGTCTTTTTGTAGGCTAAATTATTAAATATACCATAAATTGGTACAATATTTATTAAAAAGTAACCTACTTCTGGTATATACAACGTAATATATTAATAATATAATAACTACTGTAGGGCACACTCAATCATACTTCATCCAAGAAATCTCTATTATTACAAGTCTAAAATGTTACCTGCTATATAATGAGATTCCCTACTAATGTTAATTTTTCTAAGTTTATTGAGGAGGTTTAATCATGGAAAAAGAAATCAAAATTGAAGAAGCTGCAGCAGTAGAAATAGTGGCAGAACCTGAGTTAGCACAAGTAGAGATTACAGAAAATATTGAGGAAACAGAAGTGACGGTAAGTGAACTGGAGCTTGAAGAAGCTACAGAAGCTCCAGAAACTAGCACAGGTCATGGAGAGGTAGAAATCAATCCAAATGCTAAAAGTTTATCTAGTAAGTATATTTATGACAATAATGGTAAAATGGCAGGCTACTGGACGTATGGAACATCAGGGGGACAAATAATTTCTAAATTCAAAGCATACTCGCCTTACCAAGGTAGAGCATCAGTAGAAAATTGTAAAAGTGAGTATAACAATGGCGGATGGAAATCTGCAGGAACTTTTAGTACAGCATCACTCCCTGCATGCACTCTAGGAACAGATAAAGCTTTTTATGATTACAAGTAATTAAAACTTAAGAGGAATAGACTGCTGACTTAAGTTACCAATCGCAATTTACAACTTGAGTCAGTGGTAACTTCTATATAATTCAGAAGGAGAGTATCTGTCAACTACCCCCACCTATAGAGGTGCGGGCTTGTAACTAATCTACACGTAGTCAGAACGATACT
>MDJM01000085.1 GCA_001994995.1 Candidatus Parepulonipiscium sp. PG-Nuni2H_MBin01
GCATCTTACGCTCGCTTGCTGAAAGCTTCTATGCTCGATACTTTAAGTCAAGAGTATATATTAACGGCGCATTCAAAAGGTCTTAGCGAATTTGCTGTTGTAACTAAACATGTTATTCGTAATAGCTTTATACCTATAGTAACTAATTTGCCTATGACAGTTGCTATGTGTATTACAGGGTCTTTTTTTATAGAACGCATTTTTGCAATTCCTGGCATTGGTATGTACTATGTTAGCGCAATTTCCGGTAGAGATGTAACTATTGTAATGGGTCAAACGGTTATCATTGCAGCCATATACATTGTGGTAGTGTTTTTTACCGATATTTTATATACAATTGTAGACCCGCGTATACGTATACAAGGTGCAAGGAGGTAAACGGATGATAGACCAAAGCAAATTTAAACGAATAGATAAGAGTTTGTTAGATAGCGATAATATAGTACGTCCAACAATAAGTTATTGGCAAGATGCTTGGCGTAGGTTGAGGCAAAATCCTGTTGCTATGGTTGGGTTATTTTTGTTATTAGTTAGTTTAGTTATGGTTGTTGTAGGTCCATACATAAGAGGAATGGACTTATACGCCATTAATGGAAGCGCAAAGTTTCAAACTCCTGATGCCGAATTTTGGTTTGGCGCAGATGCTTTAGGTCGCGACTTATTTTCGCGAATTTGGGTTGGGGCTAGAGTGTCTTTAACGGTTGCTCTATTGTGCACAGCTATACAAATTATAGTTGGATGTGCTTATGGTGCCACTATGGCTTATTTTGGTGGAGATGTTGATAATGTTATGATGCGTATTATTGAGATTATTACTTCCATGCCTTCTCTGCTTATCACTTTGCTTATTATGATGGTTTTAGGTAACAGCATGTGGGCTTTGCTAGTAGCAATGTGCATCACTGCATGGTGTTCCACAGCTCGCCAGATGCGCGGGCTTATTATGCAACTTCGGGAAGCTGAGTATGTTATGGCCGCTGAAGCTTTTGGAGCAAATCCTTATTGGATTATAACTCGCCATCTACTTCCCAACACCTTAAGCATTTTGATTTTAAATGTGGCTACAAGTATACCCACTTACATTTTTACAGAAGCTTCTCTTAGCTTTTTAGGCATGGGCTTACAATCGCCTGAAATAAGTTTAGGAACTTTAATCGCTGATGGTCAAGCTCAGTTAGATATTTATCCTCATCTAGTATTTTTCCCATCGCTTGTACTATGTGTCATTGTGTTTGGTTTTAACATTTTAGGTGATGGTCTTAGAGACGCTCTTGACCCTAAGTTACGTCAATAATAAGGAGGCAGTGATGGATAAACTATTAGAAGTTAAAAATTTAAATGTATCTTACCAAACTTACGCAGGCGAGGTGCAGTCAGTTCGGGGTATTTCATTTGATGTACAAAAGGGAGAAGCTATTGCTATTGTTGGTGAGTCTGGCTGTGGAAAAAGTGTTACGGCAAAATCAATTTTGCGTCTTATAAAGAAGCCTGGTGTTATTAAAGATGGTAGCGAAATTTTATACAATAACGAGAATATTTTACAGTTTAATAAAAAGCGACTTAGTAGTTACAGAGGCGGAGAAGCAGCTATTATTTTTCAAGATGCACTTGCTAGTCTTAACCCTACTATGACAGTTGGTAAACAGATTGTAGAAAATTTAGTGCTACATAATAATTTAAGCAAGCCACAGGCTGCCGAAGAAGCAGTACGCATTTTAGAGATGGTAGGAATACCTAATGCTACAAAGCGAGCAAAGCAGTATCCGCATGAATTTAGCGGTGGTATGCGCCAGCGCGTTATGATAGCTATAGCTTTTGCATGCAAGCCACAGTTATTAATAGCTGATGAGCCTACAACAGCTTTAGATGTTACTATTCAAGCACAAATAATGGATTTAATTAAAGATTTGCAAACTCAGCTTAATACTGCTGTAATTTTAATAACGCATGACTTAGGCGTTGTTGCTAATCTGGCTAAACGTGTTATAGTTATGTATTCAGGGAAAATTGTAGAGAGCGGTAATTGCCGTGATATTTTTTACAGTCCTAAACACCCATACACTAAAGCTTTACTAAATGCTATGCCTCGGTTAGACTTACAAAATAAGCAGCAATTAAGTTCTATTGACGGCTCTCCTCCTGACCTTATAGCACCGCCTATAGGATGTGCTTTTTCACCTAGGTGTGATTACTGTATGCAAATATGTTTAGAACAATCACCTGAATATACTGAGTTTGAAGGTGCTCACCAAGCTGCTTGCTGGTTATATCACAAGGATGTTCCTAGCAATATATTTACAGAATTTACAGAGGGGGAGATTAAGTGTCAGCAGATATAGCTTTAGAAGTCAAAAATTTAAAAAAGTATTTTCAGCTTAGTAAAGATACAACGTTAAAAGCAGTGGACGACATATCATTTAACATTTACAAAGGAGAAACTCTAGGGTTAGTCGGCGAGTCTGGATGTGGTAAAACAACTTGTGGAAGAACTATAATTGGCCTTTATGATAAAACGGATGGGCATGTAGTTTTTAACGGTATAGATATGAATAAGCGTAAATTAAGAAAAGATGTTCAAATGATATTCCAAGACCCTTACGCTGCACTAAATCCCAGAATGACAGTCGCTGACATAGTGGCTGAGGGCATTGATATTCATAAGTTGGCAAAAACTAAGGCAGAACGCACTGAAAAAATTCATAAATATTTAAGTTTAGTGGGACTAAATAAAGAACATGCAAGTCGCTTTGTTCATGAGTTTTCTGGCGGACAACGTCAACGCATAGGTATAGCTCGAACGCTTGCAGTAGAACCAAAATTTATCGTATTAGATGAGCCAATTTCTGCTCTTGACGTATCTATTCAGGCGCAAATAGTGAATTTGCTTGTAAAACTTCAAAAGGAAATCGGTCTTACTTATTTGTTTATAGCACATGACCTATCTATGGTAAAACATATTTCAGATAGGATAGCAGTTATGTATCTTGGCACAGTGGTGGAGATTACCACTAGCGAAAATCTATATTCCACACCGTATCATCCTTACACACAAGCTCTACTTAGCGCAATACCAATACCCGACCCAGATGTTGAGTATGAAAGAGAAAAGTCGCGAATTAAATTAACAGGCGAAATTACTAGCCCAATAAATCCACCGCCAGGATGTAGATTTGCTTCGAGGTGCAACAAGGCTACACCAAGTTGTTTTACACAAACTCCAGTATTAAAAGAAGTTAGTCCAAATCATTTAGTAGCATGTATAGGAGTGTAAGAATGATAAAAAGTATAAAATCATTTAGTATAGGAGTACTCATTGGAGTTATAGTTGTAATTTTTTGCACAATATTTGGAAGTAATGCTGTTCAAGTTTTTAACTTAATACGCGCAGTCTTATTTATCCCTGCAAGCTTACTAATGCTTATATGTGCATTTAGCCTTTTAACCAAAAACCAAGTTCCCATAACGATATTATTATCAGTAAGCATCGGAATATTAGTTGTAGGAATAACATGCGATTATATACAATTTTACAGCCAATAAAAAAAGGGCTTTAAGCCCTCTACATAGCCAAATTAGCAACCGCATTTAAATGCATATCCGCGCGACTACCTGCCAAATATTCATAATATGCTGCAACGCCTATCATAACCGCATTATCAGTGCAGTACAATGGTTGTGGATAATATAAGTTAATGCCCGCTGCTGTAGTAGCTGCCGTTAAAGCTTGTCTAAGCCCACTGTTGCACGCTACTCCGCCAGCTAAGGCGATATTTTTTATATTGTTAGCAGTTGCATAGTTAATTGTTTTATAAGTTAACACATCTACTACTGCCTGCTGAAAGCTAGCTGCAACGTTTGCTGCATTTAGCGGTTGCTGTTTCATATTACAACCATTTACATAGTTTAATACAGAAGATTTAACTCCGCTAAAGCTAAAATCATAACCACCATCTAGCATAGCGCGAGGGAAATCTATACTGTTTTTATCCCCTACTTTAGCTAGCTCATCAATTTTAGGTCCACCGGGATATTTAAGACCTAAAGTCCTAGCCACTTTATCATACGCTTCTCCAACAGCATCATCTTTAGTCCTACCCACGATTTCATATTCAGTATAATCTTTAACATTTACTAAATGAGTGTGACCGCCGGAAACTACTAAGCATAAAAACGGTGGCTTAAGCTGCGGGTGTTCAATATAATTAGCCGCAATGTGCCCCTTAATGTGGTTTACTCCAACTAACGGTATGTTTTTAGCAAAGGCGATAGCTTTAGCTGCCATCACCCCCACTAGTAGCGCGCCCACAAGTCCTGGCCCATATGTTACTCCTATAACATCTATATCATCTAATGTCATCTCATCTAATGCTTGTCGTATACATAAGTTCATTTGTTCAGTATGCATTCTCGATGCTATTTCTGGCACTACGCCACCAAATTTTTTGTGTAAGTCAATTTGACTTGATATTACATTTGATACAACTTTAGTCCCATTTTCCACCACTGCAACCGCCGTCTCATCGCATGACGTTTCAATTGCTAATACTCTTATCATTTACTTTTTCGCTCCTCTATTTTAATCTTGGATTATATCAGACCAATTATATAGCTTCCATATTCCATTGTCGTTAATAAATTTGTATTCTTTATTTATAATTTGTCTAGTTAAAATATGTTGAACTGTAAAGGTAGCGTTAATGTTAGAAATGTATTGTGATTGGGTAATGCTACTAGCAATCATATAGTTATCCATGCTATGGTAAAGTTCTACATCAGCCCATGCATTATCCACTTGCGTTTGCTCTGGGTTTAGTTGTATTATCTCATCTACATAAAATTCTCGCATAAGCATTACTGTCTTTTCTACCACTTCTTCATCTGCTTTTTCTGCATACTGAAATCTTAACAGTTCGTTGTATATCTCCATAATTTCCATCGGAGTTTGTGGATAGTCGTATAAAATAGTATCTTCTATATCATATAGGGCGTTCATAAGGTTTATCTGCGTTACTGTAGCACTATCGATTTTATCATATTGGTGCTGTAAGCTATAGCTGTAAAAACCGATAACTGCTACTAGCAGTACCACGCCAAAAATTTTACTCATAAAAATCCCTCCTCATATTAAAACCTAGCCATCGTAAGTTAGTGTACAAACTTTTCTATCTTCACCTAAATAGCTATCTTTAAAAATATCGGTCACACATGCGGTATTAAAAGTAGTGACAGCAGGACTAAAGTGTGTGAGCCATAGTTCGCTAACATTAGCTTCTTTAGCCATTTGAGCAGCTTCCACTCCTAGCATATGTTGATACTTTTTAACTTGTTCTAAAAAATCAATTTCCATATACATAGCTTCACATATAAATAGGTCGGAGTTAGCCACCGCGTCCACTATAGTTTTAGACGGTCTTGCATCGGTAACGTATCCCACTTTTATCCCTTTTCTAAATTCTCCAAGCACCATATCCGGCGTATATTTAACTCCGTCCATTTCAACTGTTTCACCTTTTTGCAAATAGCGCCATGTTTCTTTTGGCACATTGTTAATAACAGCTTTATCTGGCAAAAATTTGGGGCTACGTTTTATCTCCACTACGTATCCAAAACATGGAACTTTATGCTGCACAGGGAAGGCTGAAATAAAAAAGTCTCCTATTTGCAAAGAATTATTTTGCAGCGGTAGTTCCATAAGTTTAATCTCAAAAGGAATATCACGGCATATAACGGTAAGCCCCTCCACAACACGCTTTAGTCCCGGTGGGCCAATAATAGTAAGCGGCTCTTCTCGTCCGGCATTACCTATAGTAAGAAGCAGTCCCGGAAGCCCTGTAATGTGGTCTCCGTGGTAATGGGTGATGCAAATTACATCTATCGTTTTATACCCCCATCCCAGCAGTTTCATTGTAACTTGGGTTCCTTCTCCGCAGTCAATTAGCAATTTATTACCGTTAAACCTAGTAAGAAGCGCTGTTAAGTACCTATCAGGTAGCGGTAACATTCCTCCTGTTCCTAGTAAACAAACATCTAACATTTTTTCCATTCCTTTCAATATATTAATTATATTATAGACGTTTATTTACACTCTTACAACCACCTTTGCAAAATAATTTCCAAAATACTCCAAAGTCTCTTTAATACAAAAAGGCTACTACTTCATTAATCGAAATAGTAGCCTGACCATTTATTAAAATGGAAGTAACTGGAATACGTCATGTGACTCATGTTCTTCAACAGGAATTTTAAAAGTTTCTATCCACTTATCGTAACAGGATTCACAAATGTTAAATTTGTGTTCCGTTAAGTCTTTAGACGAAAAATATCCCCATTCCTTTTTTATCGATAAACAATCTTCATGAATACCTGAAGTTGATACAACGCCAATAACTTGTCCACAGCAGTTACACTTTTTACCCATAGAACACTCTCCCCCTCTAATCACTCTATATAAATGCCTATCCCTAAACATATTATAACGCTTGTTATGGATAAAGTATATAGGTAAATTTAGGGTATAGGGGGTGCTCCTATGACCTGTTTTGTGTAATGTATGTTTTTCAACCATTGCAGAGCTTTTCTCTATGTTATTATGCTATCATTTTCCATAACATTTAAAATTTTCCAGTTTGTATAGTTATTGTCACTAGTATTTTAATAAATGTTTATGTCCACAAATAGGTCAAATGTTCTAAGCCATGGAAATGACAATGCCTCGATAGTTATGTCGTTATAGCTAAGCTGGTGCCCAGCTAAGCTTATAGTGCTATTGTGATTCATAAATTGCTCTAGCAGTTCTAGCACAGGCATTTGCATTAGTAATTTAGTATTAACCATGTCTTTTGGAAATATTTCATAATCTTTAATGTGGATGTTGGATTTAACGCTAGCGGTATATAAGTTATCCTCGATTAAATGTTGTAGCAATATTTCATACTGCGCCTTACCCCTCTTAACCGCCTCATCATACTCAAGCTCTAGCATATCCACAATGCCAAACACTTGTGCATGAGCTACCCCTAGTCCAATCGCATTTCCTTCTGTATTCCAACTGCTGTAGGTTGCAAGCTGGCTAATATTATTATCGCTAAGGCCTATAGTATCAAGCTGTGATTTGCTTAGCAGTTTATTAACTAAAATCCTATCTTCGCGCATAATAACGTTGTCGTTATAAAGCTCTATAACCCCAATGTTATTACCCCTGTTATACGAACTAAACATATCGCTAATCATATCATTTAGCCCATTCGCTTCCGACTGGCTAGACATATATTTGTTAATATAAAACTGAAATGGCTTAGAATAAATATTTTCTACAATGTTATAGTGGTTACTACCATCATAATTTTTACAGCTAACAAAGTTTAACCTCTGGATATATAGCTCTTCTGTAGATAAAACGTCATAGTAACCAGTGTTGTTAATGTTTGAATTACCAAGATGGTTAGTCGTAACTGGCAAAAAAGAAGTAGTAACTTCGTTTCGCTTAGCTAAGTCGCGTGCATAAATCATCTGGGGCACTTCATCTGTCCCAAATATATAGTTTACTTTATCGCCCATACCCTCCACAGCATCTTGCACAGACTGCTCTCCAAGGCGCGATGCATGATACCTATAGACGCTATCTTGGTCGCTTTCTAAATATTTTCTAGCCCAGCTAAATTTTATTATATTCCCTTGCTCATCCACAGGAGGCTGAGCTAAGTTATTTTGTATTAGCGCTTGCACAAATACAGGTAGCTGATAGTCATCTACCGATATAATAAGTTCATCTGCGCGGAGTGTGCTAACTAAGTCAATCATTTGCTTCACTAGCTGGCTAGCCTGCGCGTATAAGTTTTGGTAGTTTAAAATATAAGGCTTATATGCTGCTGAGGCCAAGTATTTAGTGTTAAAATTTTGTAAAAACTTATTTTCCCAGCTAAACAATGACTCATCGCCCATTTCTAACCGCTTGTTTTCCACATAACCCCACTCAAGCAAAAACTCATCAGCTGGCACTGCGCTACGAATACCTTCTGTGTTAGGAAACTCTTGCAAGTAGTAATACCCCAAGCCATTAAGCGACTGAGCATCTGGCCATATGTCGCCAGCACGGGCATCAGGCAAAGTCCTTGGCATACTCATATGCAAATAATATGTAGGATTAGGTGCATATGTCATAAGTGCTTCTAAATTTTCAACCGCACTGTCGATAGTAGCTTGGTCCTTACATTGCCTGCTTTCGATTAAACCGCCATACACTGCTGAAGTTAAGTTAATAATAACGCTAGTATTTTTATTGTTATTTTCATTAACTAACTCACTTAACTGCTGCCTAATTTTCTCGCTATCTCCTGGTTGATAATTAGGCTCTTCATAACTATTATACTTATCTAAGTGTTCCACACAAACAAAATTGTCGCCACCAAGCGTCACTAAGTTTTCCAAATATTCTAAACTAATAGGCCTACTGTCTAAAGGTACAGTAATTATTGTGTTTGCGAATATCGGCATATAAAAGGCCATTAAAAAAAACGTTATCGCTACCGCTCGCAAGTATCTCATATACAAATCCTCCTTATAAACTCGTCTATTAAGATTATTAGCAAATCTTGACTATACTAACCGCATTTGATAAAAATATTTTTATTTAACCTAAAATAATTCCCATATTTTAACTACTCTATTCACGTATATAAAAATTAATTTAGTGTATAATAAGTTTGAGATAATTTTGATTCCTCCCCATTTCAGTGTTATCTCAAACCCTAGCATTATTGTATAAATATCTAAACCCTAAACATTTCTATAAAGGGATAGCATCGTATGATACTATCCCTTTATTTTATTTACGATAATTTTTCTTCGATTAAATTAGCCAAGTTAGTTGCATCAAATTCTATTAATCCTTGGTTTTCCCCTTCAATCATAACTCTTACTAAAGGCTCTGTGCCAGAAGGCCTAATTAATACGCGCCCTTTACCATCAAACTTTTCTTCTAGCTCACGGATGGCATGTTGAATTTCCATATCTTCCATATAGGCGTATTTTCGTTCGTTACTAACTTTAGCATTTTTAAGCACTTGTGGATATATTTTCATTACAGATGTTAACTCAGATAATGTTCTTCCCGTTTTTTTCATAACGTATAGCAACTGGATAGCAGTTAAAAGTCCATCGCCAGTAGTATTATAATCCAGAAAAATAACGTGCCCCGACTGTTCTCCACCTAAGTTATAATTATTAGCTAACATATTTTCAAGCACATAGCGGTCGCCTACTTGAGTGCATTCAAGGTTAATCTTATTTTCTTTACACATCACTTTAAAACCTAAGTTACTCATAATTGTAGCAACAATCGTATCTTGATTAAGCTTATCATCATTTTTCATATCAAGGCCAATTATACTCATAATCTGGTCACCATCAATAATATTACCGTGCTCATCTACCGCAAGGCACCTATCCGCATCTCCATCAAATGCAATACCAACTTGTGCACCGCGACCAACAACTTGCCTACTTAAGTCGCCCATATGAGTTGAACCACACTTCTTATTAATGTTAGTGCCATTAGGCTTATTATGAATTACCTCAATGTCTGCGCCTAACTTTTTTAGAGCCATAGGCGCAACTTCATAAGCCGCCCCGTTTGCGCAGTCAAGCAGAACTTTAAGTCCTTTTAAATCACTTGGAATTGTATTACAAATGTAATCTACATATAGGTCTATTACATCATCTTTAATTTCCCAACTGCCAATGCTTTCACCCGTAGGTAGTTCCACGCCTTTACCATTGTTTGCTACAATCGCTTCAATCTCATCTTCTAACTCATCTCGCAATTTGTATCCTGCATTGTTAAAAAACTTTATGCCGTTAAACTCCACCGGATTATGGGAAGCTGAAATCATAACTCCAGCATCAGCGCCTAACTCACGAATTAAAAACGCTACAGCAGGAGTAGGTACAACTCCTATGCAAATAGCTTTAGCTCCCATCGAGCAAATGCCTGCTACTAAGGCTGACTCTAGCATTTTGCCAGAAATTCTAGTATCTCGTGCAACCAAAATTTTTGGCTGCTTATGAGTCTCTTTAGTTAAGACATAAGCACCAGCCTGCCCTAGATTAAATACCAATTGTCCTGTAAGCTCTGTATTCGCTACTCCGCGCACGCCATCTGTTCCAAATAATTTACCCATCACAAACCTCCTATAGTTTAGTTAAACTTATTATGACCTAAATATAAATAAGTAATTCATATATATTATATGTAACATTAACCTTGTCATATCATAAAAGACTTTCCGCACAAAAAAAAGGCAAGGAAATCCTCGCCTCATATTTTTACATAAAAAACTTTAATAAAACTCCTGCTACAATAGCAGAACCTATTACTCCAGCAACGTTTGGACCCATAGCATGCATTAAAAGGAAGTTAGAAGGGTTTTCTTCTTGACCTACCTTTTGCACAACGCGCGCCGCCATAGGAACAGCTGATACCCCTGCTGCACCTATCATAGGGTTGATTTTACCGCCAGATAGTTTACACATAATTTTACCAAACAAAACTCCAGAAGCTGTACCAATAGCAAAAGCCGTTAATCCCATTGCTATAATGCCTAACGTTTGAGGCGATAGTAAAGTTTCTGCATTAGTTGTTGCCCCTACTGTAATCCCTAGCATAATCGTTACGATGTAAAGTAACGAATTTTGTGCTGTATCTACTAATTTAGGAACAATTCCACTTTCTTTTAACAAGTTACCAAACATAAGCATCCCAACAAGAGGAGCAGTAGAAGGTAGTATACCAACAACTAAAATAGTAACAGCGATAGGGAAAATGATTTTTTCTTTCTTAGAAACTACCCTTAATTGTTCCATCTTAATGTTTCGTTCTTCTTTAGTAGTAAGTAATTTAATAATTGGCGGCTGGATAACTGGAACTAGCGCCATATAAGAGTAAGCTGCCAGCGCTATAGTACCTAATAAGTCTGGAGCTAATCTGCTTGTTAACTGGATAGCAGTAGGGCCGTCTGCTCCACCTATTATACCAATCGAAGCAGCTTCTGGACCTGAGAAACCTAGAACTATTGCACCTAGAAAGGCAAAGAAGATGCCAAACTGTGCTGCTGCGCCTAAAAGCATAGTTTTAGGATTAGCAATCATAGGGCCAAAGTCAGTGCTAGCCCCGATACATAAAAATATAAGTGGTGGGTAAATACCAAGCTTTACACCTTGATATAAGTAATAAAACAATCCACCATCAGCATCAGCAGTTGCAGGGTCCATAATAGTTACACCCGGCATATTTGCTATAAGCATACCTACAGAAATAGGTATTAGCAAGTACGGTTCATACCCTTTTGCGATTGCTAAGTAGAGAAAAAAGCAAGCTAGCACGATAACAATTGCATTTTGCATCGTCATCATAGCAAAGCCCGATTCAGCTACAAAGCTGTACATAATATCGAACATCTAAATTCCCCCCCTAATAAATTAAACTATCTCTAATATAGCAGCACCAAGCTCCACCGCTTGACCTTTATCTACAGAAATGTTGCCTACAGTGCCGTCTGCTGGTGATACGATTTCATTTTCCATCTTCATCGCTTCTAATATAGCTACAACGTCGCCTTTTTTCACATGTTGACCAGACCTAACCGCCACATTTAAAATGGTACCCGGCATAGGCGCAGTAATAGTCTGCCCACTTCCTGCTGGAGCAGCGGCTGCAGGTGCAGGAGCCGCTGGTGCTGCTGTTGGAGTTGGCATTGGTTGACCTGCCGCCACCTCTTCCACTTGTACTTCAAATACTTTTCCGTTTAATGTGATATGATAAGTTTTTGCATTCATTGTGTTCACTCCTATTCTTAAATAATTATTTAATTCGCTTAATTCCCGTAATATGTAGATTCGGGTTATCTTTATCTTCTGCCGCTAGTATAGATGCCATAAGTGCTACTACTACTTTCTCTTCTTCTGTTACATCCATGTTATTAGTTGGTGCGCTCGTTTGTGGAGCAGCAACAGGCTTAGGTGCTTGTTGTGGAAAAATTGTTTTAAAGCTTTGTAACATAAGAGAAATAATAAATAGCGTTAAAAATACAATTAACATACTAGAAATCGTTAATGAAATCGCGTCTGCTATATTCATACAGCCATCCCCCCTTTCTTTATAAATATAATGTTACATAGTAACTGTAATGCGCCTAACCGCCGGTTCAGCTGGTTCAGCTGGTTCTGTTGGTTCAGCTGGTTTTGGATTATACTTAGCCTCTAAATACCCCGGCGCTACTTGTGGAAACAATGCATATGCCAATACATCTTCATCGTTTTTAGCCAAGTCTCCAGCCTGCTCCCTAATCATATCCAGCTCATTGCCTAATAAATCAGCAGGACGGCCCACAATAGGTTGCTCATCTTGAATAATCTTTTTAGCTATTTCAGGATTAATAGGCGCTGGAGCAGTGCCATACAACCCTTTTACATAATCTTTAATCTCCTTTGGCACCAACTTATAACGCTCACCCGTTAACACATTAAATAATGCTTGGGTTCCTACCATCTGACTAAGCGGAGTTACAAGAGGAGGATACCCTAAATCTTCACGCACTTTAGGAACCTCGCGTAGTACATCCTCATACTTTTGGGACGCACCTTGCTGTTTTAACTGTGACAACAGATTAGACAACATACCTCCTGGCACCTGATACTTTAAAGTTTGTGGGTCAGTTAATAACACTTTAGGATTTAAAGTACCATCTTCCATATACTTATCCCTAATAGGTTTAAAATACTCCGCAACCTCTAACATCTTCTCCATATCCAATCCCGGATTTCGCTCCATCTCGCTAAGAGTAATGGCCATAGACTCAGTTGGTGGCTGAGAAGTCCCGCCACTAAAAGGAGAAATAGCTGTATCTATAATATCAACACCAGCCTCCACCGCCTGCATATAAATCATTTCACCAATCCCACCTGTACAGTGAGTATGTAGCGATATAGGAACGCTAATTGTTTGCTTTAAACTAGTGACAAGAGCAGCAGCCTTATACGGACTTAAAACTCCAGCCATATCCTTAATGCAAATGGAGTCCGCGCCAAGTCCTTCCATAGTCTTAGCAAGTTTAACGTAATATTCAAGCGTATGAATAGGGCTAGTAGTATAAGACATTGCGCATTGGCAGTGCCCGTTATACTTTTTAATTGCTTGAATTGCTGCATCTAAGTTTTTAATGTCATTTAATGCATCAAACACGCGAATAATATCAATACCATTTTCAATAGAAAGAGCTACAAACCTATCCACAACATCATCCGCATAATGACGATACCCTAATAAATTTTGCCCCCTAAGTAACATCTGTAACTTAGTATTTTTTACATGGCTCCTAATAACTCGAAGCCTCTCCCAAGGGTCTTCACCTAAAAATCTTATACAAGCATCAAAAGTGGCTCCACCCCATACTTCTAAAGCATTATAACCAATTTGGTCCATAGTTTCTAAAATAGGAACCATTTCATCACGTCTTAACCTAGTAGCAATTAATGATTGATGACCATCTCTTAAGACCGTTTCATTGATTTTAATTTTTTCCATTAAATTTACCTCCTTTATAAGATAGTTATTTTTGTGAGTATTTTTCGCCCCGTTATTACATTATACAATGTTCTGTGTAAAAATACTATAGTTATAAGCGTATTTTTTGTGTTTATTCAGGATAAATTTTCCAATTGTAGAAAAAGTGTAATAAACAAGTTTTGGTTTTAGATAAAATAAGGCTTTGGAATAATTTTCACACAATAAGAATAAATTTAGTTAATATTATTTATTAAGGGGGATGCTTTATGAATATTGATACATTATCGGCTTACATACAACAATCTAACCAACTAGATAGAGAGCTTTTTAGCAAATATGATGTTAAGAGAGGGTTGCGCGATTCTAACGGCCAAGGTGTTTTAGTCGGTTTAACTCATGTTGGGGATGTACATTCCTACACTGTAAAAGATAATAAACCATTTTATGAGCCAGGAAAACTTACTTACAGAGGAATTAGTATTCAAGATTTAACTCGCAACTGCGTTAAAGAAAAGAGATTTGGATTTGAAGAAACTTCGTTTTTACTACTATTTGGACACTTGCCTAATGCGGAGGAATTAAATTATTACGAAAATTTGTTAGGCCAAAACCGTATGTTAGATGCAAAATTTATGAAAGCTAACATTTTAGACCATCCAAGTAAAAACGTAATAAACGCAATGGCAACAAGTGTACTTTCGTTATATACACTTGATGATAACCCAGAATGCAATTCAATAGAAAATGTGTTAAGGCAAAGTATATTATTAATTGGAACGTTTCCAACGCTAATGGTCTATGCATATCAGGCTTGCTTACATTATCATAGACACGAAAGTTTAGTTATTCATAAACCTAGGCCAGACCTTTCGACTGCTGAAAACATTTTATATATGTTACGCCCAGACCAAGCGTATACACCACTTGAGGCAAGGTTGTTAGACTTATCTTTAATTATCCACGCAGAGCACGGCGGCGGTAACAATTCTACATTTGCAACTCACCTAATTACTTCTGCCACTACTGATACTTACTCCGTTATAGCAGCAGCGCTAGGTTCGTTAAAAGGCACAAGGCATGGCGGCGCTAGTCTTAAGGTGCTAGAGATGTTTAACGACATTAAAGAAAACGTACAAAACTGGGATGATGAATTAGAAATTAGAGACTATTTAATGAAAATTATAAATAAAGAGGCTTTCGATAAAAGTGGATTAATATACGGTATAGGACATGCCATATATACAATATCTGACCCTAGGGCTGAAGTGTTAAAAAGATATGCTCATGAGCTGGCATTAGAAAAGGGGCTTGAAAAGGAATTTATGCTTCATGATAAAATCGAAAAAATGGCACCAGGACTTCTAAGCCGCAACAAACATACTCATAAACAAATGTGTGCAAACGTTGACTTTTACTCTGGATTTGTATATGCAATGTTAAATATACCAGAAGAGTTATTTATACCACTATTTGCAGTAGCTAGAATTGTTGGGTGGAGCGCACATAGGATGGAAGAGATAGTTAATGAGGGGAAAATCATTCGTCCGGCATACAAAAACGTTGGAGATACGCTTGAGTATGTTGCTTTATCTGATAGAAACTTATGATAGGAAACTACGCTATTATATTAACAGCAGTTTTAAGTCTTGTTATCGGCGAAATGTTTTACGCAGAAATCATATTAGTCTACAGCTTGCTAGATAGTTTGCTAGGCATTATACTGGTAGCATTATTAGTTTAATTTTTAAAAATCATATATCACAAGGAGATTGTTATGACACCACAACAACATTTTTTAAACTTAGTTGAAACTCAACTTAACAGAGTAGAAACAATTAAAGAAAATCACGAAGCAATAGATTATAAAAACAAAGCACAAATTATAATAGGTTTATGCGCCGGTGATGGAATAGGTCCAGTAATTATGGATGCGGCTGTGTCAGTGCTAAGGGTATTACTAAAAGATGAAATTGCAGACGGTAAAATTATACTTAAACAGATTGAAGGGCTAACTATTGAAAATAGACTAGAACAAAATACAGCTATTCCGCCGGATGTATTAGAAGAAATTAAATCTTGCGATGTGTTACTTAAAGGGCCTACAACGACTCCAAGTAAAGGTCAGCAAAATATTGAGAGCGCTAACGTTGCATTAAGGCGTGAACTTGATTTATATGCAAACGTTCGTCCTGTAGTTTTAAAAGAAGAAAACATTGATTGGATATTTTTTAGAGAAAACACCGAAGGCGCTTACGTATTGGGTAGTCAGGGCATTGATATTGACGAAGACTTGGCATTTGATTTTAGAGTAATTACAACTCCGGGTGTTGAGCGAATTGCTAGGGCAGCTTTTGAATATGCACATAATAATAACAAAAAGCGTGTGAGTATTGTTACTAAAGCTAACATACTTAAAAAAACTGATGGCAAATTTTTAGATGTGTGTTATCGTATAGCTAAAGAATATCCTCATATCCAAACTGATGATTGGTTTATAGATATTATGACTGCAAAATTAATTGATACTACAGATAGACATGAATTTGAAGTATTTATATTACCTAATTTATATGGCGATATTATTACTGATGAGGCAGCGCAAATACAAGGTGGCGTAGGAACGGCTGGTAGTGCAAATATCGGTAGTCGCTACGCTATGTTTGAGGCAATACATGGCTCTGCGCCTAGATTAGTGGAAACTGGTTGCGCTGGATACGCTAACCCTTCTAGTTTAATTAAAGCGGCAGAAATTATGCTTCGCCACATTGGTTACGTTGATAAGGCAGATAAGTTAATTGCGGTATTAGATAAAGCACAAACAGAAGTTAAAGTCACTGGTAGTAAAAATGATGCTAGTTGCGTTGACATCACTAAATATATAATTGAAAATATTAGATAACAAAAACAACCCTCCTTATTAGCAAGGAGGGCTTTTTTTTACTCTTGAGTTCCAGACTCTAAACTAAAATCAGTAGGAACCATATCAAGGTCTACATCTTCATCATAATAATGGTCTATAGTAAGGTCATAAATTTTTACCACAGCACCAGTGCCATCAGCTTCTGAGCTATCTTGCACGTAGTTGCCAGCTTTAAAATAGTTATACAGCTGTGCCCAACCTGGGTCAGTTTCCATAAAGTCATACGCTAAAGTTTGTGAAACTTCATTAGTAGTCATAGTCACATATCCAATACCTTCAGAAACTAAGATTTGAGTATCAAACATTTGCCCTACAGGAATTGGCTCATCAAAGTAAACTACATGGTCTGCGCCACCTGCTGAAACAGTTTTAAAGTGTACAGCTAACTTGCTAAGCTCTGGATTTTCAACATCTCCATAATAAGTTACTTTAATTACAGGCGCTGCTGAACCACCATTATCTTGAACTCCATGAATTTGCGAAGTAATAGTTTTTCCGTTAGAAGGAAGCTCTGTAACACGTTGCGTTGTATTTAAAACATGCAAACCGTCCCAGCCCCAGTTATCCGCATTTTCTTGACCAATCATTTCACGAAGCTCTGTTCTAGGGTGACTTGAGTTAGGTGTAGTATACCCTCCTACAGGGCAATACATAACGATAGCAGGGCCATACTCATCTTCTTCAGCATAGAAAAATTCTTCATCAATATAGTTTTCATCTAAGTAAAAATATCCATCTACCAAATGGTGTCTTAAGCTATCAGTATTAGGGAATGCTTCTAACACTTGGTTATCTATATATGGGTTTTCGATACACATTTGCAGTTTCCACATAGATAAGTCAACTACTTCAGCTGGAGTAAGGCGCTCATCTTGTGCATCAGTTACCGATATAACTTCTTTAGTTGTAGTCCCATCAGCTGCTGTAACTAGTATAATTGCTGTACCTGCTTTTAGAGGTGTAACGTGGCCATCTGAGTCAACGCTAATTATGTTATAGCCTGAAATAACTTCATAAGTTCCCGATGCTTCAATCTTTACATCGTCTGCGCCTACTTCTACTACTTTATAGCTATTAATAACTTCCTCTTCAGCTGCTTCAACTTCTTCAGCTTTCTCTTCTTCAACTTTCTCTTCTTCAGCTTTTACTTCTTCAGCTTTTTCAACTTCTTCAGCCTTTTCAGATGTTAAAGTATATTCTGTAGGAACTAAACTTTCATCTATATCGCCATCATAATAATGTGCAATATCCAAATCATATACTCTTACCTCTGCTGCTGTATCCGTGTTTTCAGATTTATCTTGCACGTAATTACCTGCTTTAAAGTAATTATATAACTGTGCCCATCCTGGGTCAGTTTCTAAGAAATCATATGCTAAAGTTTGGCTAACCCCATTAGTTGTCATAGTAACATAACCAACGCCTTCATAAACAAGGATTTGAGTATCATACACTTGACCTACAGGAATTGGCTCATCAAAATAAACTGTATGGTCAGACCCGCCTTCTGATGAAATTTTAAAATTAACTCCTAATTTGCTAAGCTCTGGATTTTCAACATCTCCATAATAAGTTACTTTAATTACAGGTGCTGCTGAACCGCCAGTTTCTGTTACACCATGGATTTGCGATGTTATAGTTTTTCCGTTAGAAGGAATTTCCGTAACACGTTGCGTTGTATTTAGAACATGTAAACCGTCCCATCCCCAGTTATCAGAAGTCGCAGAACCTATCATCTCACGAAGTTCTGTTCTAGGATAGCTTGAATTTGGCGTAGTATATCCTCCTACTTGGCAATACATAACTACAGCAGTTCCAAACTCATCTTCTTCCACATAGAAAAATTCTTCATCAATATAGTCTTCATTTAAATAATAAAAACCATCAATTAACTGGTCTTTTAAATTATCAGTATTAGGGAATGCTTCAAAAACTTTATCCGCAATATATGGATTTTCTATAGCCATTTGCAACTTCCACATATCTAAATCGATAACTTCTCCAGGTGCTACGCGTGTGTCGTTTTCATCCACAACTTTTACAACTACTTTTTCCACTAATAAAGACTTAGTTGCGCCATCAACAATTTTAGCTTCAATAACAGCAGTCCCAGCTTCTAGCGCTTCCACTTCTCCAGCTTTAGTTACACTAACAACATTATCCCCTACAATAACCTCAAAATAAGCACTTACTATATCAATTTCTAGCGATTCGCCAACTTTTAATTCCACATAATTCTTATCAGACACATCTTGTAACCAACTATCTACAGAAAAATGTGTACTATATTCAGCCGCAGTTACTTCAGCTGGTGAATACGCTGCTACTGCCACTGCTGCCATAGTTAAAGTCATTAATTTCGCTATATCTGTTCTAATTTTTCTACTCATTAAATTCCCACCTCATAAAAAAATTTTTAAGACTACGCATAGGGCGTGCCTTATTAAAGCCTATTTTAATATATGTTGTAATAAAATGCAATAGTTAGTTAACAATTCGGAACTACGTACATTTGTAACCTTGTCCTATTAGATATATTTATTATAAATTTAAGTTTACTTTAACAAATGTTAGTAATATCCACTAAAATATTTATGCCTCTTACAACTATAACCCACAACGATTAAGTTATGGGTTATCTAATTTAAATCTTACGAATAGTATATGTATTCTTACCTCTTCGCTTAGATTCATATAAGGCATTATCAGCCACTTTGTATACTCCTGCAAAATCCTGAATATAAGGGTTTACTTCACAAATTCCTATGCTTGAAGAAATCGTTACATTAATTCCATCTTGATAATATGTTTTATAAATCGCCTCACAAATCTGATTAGCTTTAGCATCTATATTTAAAGAAGTTGGACACTTTATAAATATCATAAATTCATCTCCACCCATTCGACCTACAATGTCCTCTTTGTTAAATAAATAAGTTAACTTAGTTGCCACTTCCTTTATAACATCATCTCCAACATCATGCCCAAAATTATCATTAACACTTTTAAAGTTATCTATATCCACCATAAACATAATGCCTCCTTGAGCCTGCTCCAAATGCTGTGTTATAAGCTCTGTAGTAGCCTTCTTATTGTAAAGGCCAGATAAACCGTCCATCGTTGCATTAAACTCCATGTTCTTATCACCTTGAATATTGTTAGATACTATAACCGCTTTAACACTATTACTTCCTTCTTTCTGCACACTTATAAAATCCTTATACCACGCATAATCACCATCATCATTTTGCAGTCTATACTCACAATAATAATAAGAATGAACAGCACCACTGCCCATAACAGTCATATACGACAACTTATGTTTTTCTATATAAGAACTTCGGTCCTCATCATGAATTCTATTTTCTATAATACCACAAACCACACTTTCATAATGTATCCCTATTAAATTTGTTAAAATTTCTCCTTTTAATACATAATTTAAAACTTTACCAGTCTTACAATTAATCTCAACTGTGCGCTCCGACTTTTCTATTAGCATATTTCTATATATGTTTTCTAACAATTTTGAATGTGAATAAATTCTATAATCTTCTAACATCTTAAATCCTACTAACATAAAAATTCCTAAATAAAATATACCTAAACTCCCAATTGCTAAGTGGATCATATTTATAAGTAAATATTGGCTAAAATCTGTCATAAGCATTGTTGAAAAAACGATTAATTGGCATAAAATAAGTATCTCTAATCCTATAAATAACTTCATTCGCTCTGGGTGCTTTTTTAATATATTAAAGTACTTTAACCCAAATACCTTATTCATCCCTAGTATTATAACTGCGATTGTTATTGCTGTAATAATCCTGCTCATTAAAAATACTTCATCTATCGTAAATAACTCATAATATGTATACCCGCCAAATAAGCAAAAAGAAGCATCTATAATATACGAGGCTGCCATTACATGAATTGGAATTATAAAAGCAAATGTAACTTTAGTAAGCGGACATTCTTCAGTAGTAAAATAGATTTGTATACAATGGAATAAAACTACTCCTACGTACGCTACAGGAGTTGGGGCAAAAATCACGAACTTTAAAGCTAAATTTAACACTGCATTAATAACAGAAAAGAATACCATCATAGCAGTGCCGCCTCTAATTTTAAAAAGCCTATCTAAAAATATAAGTAACAAATAATTTTGTATAAAGAAAGTCATGAATAAAATTAATCCTAGTTTATAAGCATCCATAAATATAACTCCTTTCTTTTATATACTATAGTTTAATAATATTATAACATTAAACTAGTAACACGCCAACTATTTAGTAAAAATTAGTTAATTTTTTATTCACATAGTTAAAAAGGCTCCTGTATATATTTTTACAGAAGCCTTTTGCATAATTCTATTTAGCTACAATGTTAACTAATCTACTTTTCACATAAATCTCTTTTACTATTTGCTTACCGCTAAGACGGCTAGCTGCTAATTCTTTCGCTTTGCCTAACACTAAATCCTCTTGCTCATTAGCATCCACTTTTAACTTACCTACCATCTTACCACTAACTTGAACAACAATTTCTATTTCATCGTCTTTCATCTTATCTTTATCATATACAGGCCATGTCTGGCTAAAAACAGAACCAGTCTCACCAGTTATCTCCCACAACTCTTCACTCATATGTGGTACAAAAGGTGCCAACAACACAATAAATGTTTTAACGGTTTCTTTATCAATTCCACCAATTGCTTTCTGCATCTCTATTAATTTATTAGTATATTCCATAAATCCACTTACTACAGTATTTAAACTAAATGTCTCTATACGCGAAGTAATATCATAAATTAGCTTGTTTCTAACACGTTCTAAATCCCTATTGTCCTTAACTACTTTATTAGTAGTAATCAAGCGCCAAAACTTATTTAAAAAACGGTGTACACCTTCAATTCCTCTATCATCCCACTCAGCATCTAACTCTGGTGGAGCAACAAATAGCTCATATAACCGCAGTGAATCGCACCCATACTTTTTAACAAGCTCATCAGGAGATACAACGTTCCCTTTAGACTTACTCATTTTCGCGCCATCTTTAGTTACCATACCTTGATTAAACAACCTAGTAAACGGTTCTACAAATGGAACTACCCCTATATCGTATAAAAATTTTGTGTAAAATCTAGCATACAATAAATGTAATACTGCATGCTCTACACCACCAACGTACATATCTACTGGCAACCATTTAGCTGCATCTTCCTTACTAATTAATTCGTTTGGATTGTTAGGGTTTGGATAGCGCAAGAAATACCACGAGGAGCCAGCCCATTGAGGCATAGTATTAGTTTCTCGCTTAGCAGCGCCGCCACACTTAGGGCAAGTTGTATTTACCCATTCATCGATATCCGCAAGAGGCGATTCACCTGTCCCAGTCGGCTCATAACTTTTGACATCAGGCAATCTAACTGGCAAGTCCTCTTCCTTAACTCCAACTACACCACAAGTTGGACAATGTACAATAGGAATAGGTTCACCCCAGTACCTTTGGCGTGAAAATACCCAGTCACGCAATTTATAGTTTGTAGTTTTATTGCCAATACCTTCTTGTTCTAAATAATCTGCTATTTTTATTTTAGCTTCTGATGATTTCATAGAATTAAACTTATCCGAATTAATCATAATACCTTCATCAGTGTAAGCCTCACTAAGTTGCACTTCAACCCCATCTTTAGCTATAACTGGCACAATCTCTAATCCAAATTTAGTAGCAAATTCAAAATCACGCTCATCATGCGCTGGCACACACATTATAGCCCCAGTTCCATAATCAGCAAGTACATAGTCTGCTATCCAAATAGGCATTTTTTTACCGTTAAGTGGATTTATAGCATACTTACCTAAAAATACCCCTGTCTTTTCCTTATCTACCATACGGTCCACAGCAGATTTGGTGGATGCATCAAATACATACTGCTCTACCTCATCACTAGTTGACAACGTAGATACCATCTCATGCTCAGGTGCTAGCACCATAAAAGTTGCTCCATATAATGTGTCCGGCCTAGTAGTAAATACTTTAATTTTAGCATCTGTACCTTCAACTTCAAAGTCTATTTCAGCGCCATAGCTTTTGCCAATCCAATCTGCTTGCATTTTTTTTACTTTCTCTGGCCAATCTAAACCTTCTAAATCATCAAGCAACCTTTGGGCATACGCAGTAATTTTTAGCATCCACTGTCGCAAATTTTTCTTAGTAACAGGATGAGAGCATCTATCACATTTGCCTTCTTTAACTTCTTCATTAGCTAAGCCAGTTTTACATGCAGGGCACCAATTTATAGGCATCTGCTTTTCATACGCTAAGCCGTGCTCAAACATCTTTAAAAAAATCCACTGAGTCCACTTATAATAATCTGGGTCAGTAGTATTAATCTCCTTGTCCCAGTCATAAATTGCGCTTATCTCCTCTAACTGACGTTTATAAGTAGCTATATTTTGCGCTGTAGCTACTGATGGATGTACCTTCTTATCAATCGCATAATTTTCAGCCGGCAACCCAAAAGCATCCCAACCCATTGGGTGAAGCACATACTTATTATGCAACATTTGATACCTACTCCACACATCTGATAACACATAACCGCGCCAATGACCAACATGCAAGCCGTTTCCAGAAGGATATGGAAACATATCTAGGCAATAATAGTTTTGTTTATCAGGCGCAGGAACATTTACAGGGTTCTCCTGCCACTTTTTACGCCATTTTTTCTCAATAGTATTATAATTATAATTCATGTATTCCTCCTAAAAAATTATTATATTAAAGCCTAACCAATTTAGCCAACTGTTATACAGACTGAGGATTTAAAAATTGGCATTTTATATATTCATCATTAGGAATAAGCGACCCGGTTCTAGCTGGATTAGGAATAATTGAATGTTTACTATTTACAGTCACACCTTTATTTCTGCTCATAACATCTTTTAAAAACGGCTTAAACTGTCTTAACTGCAACTGCCCATTTAACTTAACTATACAATAATCATCTAGCATAAGAATACATAAACGCTTAGTGCTATTATCATTATCTATCACAATATTGTCACTCTCTAGCGTAAGCACTCCTGAATAATAGTTATGAAGCTCTAGTAAAGATTTTAACTTTACAAAAAAAGTAAATTCCCCTGCGTCATTTAGCCCTAAATGTGGAGCATTATCTTGCAATAACTTTAGTAAATCTTCAGCTTCTTCTTTTGTATAAACGGGATGGAAATAAGTAGTCTCTTCCTTATTATACATGTTATTAGTCTCGATAAATGGACTCACTCTTAGGCCATTAGAATCGCACCAATATGAGTTGCCATCTAAGTCTAAATGACCATTGTTTGTATTCTCAAGCTCTAGTATACGCTTATAAGTTGGCACAATTTCACCACACTCATTTAAATCTACGCACAAAGTGCCTAGCATTATAAGGTGATACTTTTCAATTTTCTTATTATTAAAATTCACCACTCCAGTTTTAGGGTTAATAAATATAAACAACCCAGAATGAATGCCCCTTTTGCCTGCCCACGTAATATAAGCATTACATAACTCACGTATATTATTATCAGTAAGTTCACTCGCTAATTGCTTAGCAAAACCGCACACTTCACGTTTAGTTGTAGGTAATAAATCATCTAACTTTGTTATTTCAACTTGATTTGTTATCGCTGCATTTCTCATAAAAGCTCTCCTTATTATATTATAGGTTTTGTTAATTAAACAGCTTATCATTATTAATATTTATTAATCTGTTTAGGATAACCCAAATTTATAAGTCTTATGTAAGATGCATAAGAAAGCTACGTTACTGCGAGGGTAACGTAGCTTTCTATTTACTGACTTATTGTAACGTCGAAATACTCTAAATTAGTTAAATTCCCAATCTCTTCTGGTAAAGCGAGTATATCATTTCCGCTTAAATCTAAATGTTCTAGCTCAGCTAAATTTCCGATTTGTGATGGAATGTTAGTTAAAACATTGTTAGCTAAGTTTAATGTTTTTAGCTTGTCTAATCCCCAAAGTTCCTCAGGTAGCTGTACTATTTGGTTTGTGTCTAAATTTAAATTCTCTAGTGATGTTAACTGAACTATTCCGCTCTCAATCTCGGTTATATTATTATTACCTAATTCTAAAGTATGTAAATTAGATAAGGTATAAACGTTATTTGGTATGTGAGTAATCGCGTTATTACTTAAATCTAAACTTTCTAGCTTGTGTAACTGCGAAATGCCACTTGGTATAGCAGAAATGTTATTGTCTCGTAAGGTTAAACTCTCTAGCGATGCTAAATTGAAAACAAATTCGGGAATTTCGGTTAAATGCATATTAGATAAACTTAAATGCTCTAACGAAGTCATACTTTTTATAGTATTAAGTGCATCTAAATCTACATTATTTAGCGATAACATACGTAAATTAGTTAGATTACTAAGTTGCTCCATATCAGCAGTTTCTAGACCTTCAAGATTTAACGCCTCAATTTCATCAAAGTGTTTCTGCTCTAAATTTATAAATTCCTCCTCATCATTAAAAACTTCCTGGGCTATGTACCTACTAAGCTGATTATCAAGTGCTGGGTTTAAATCAGGGTCTATTGGCATAAATATAACATTAGCAGTAGCCATAGCTTTCAAATCATCTTCAAGTGATGTGTAACTATTTTCCTTTAACTGTGTGGCCTCTGATGGTGCTGTAATTGTTTGAGCCATTTCAAGAGAAGTGTTTTGCACTGGAGCAACCGGGCTTACAGTACTGCTCATAATAACCCCCCCGACTCCCATAGCTACTAATATTCCGCCTACTAGCCACAGTTGTTGAGTGCGACCTTCACTTAGTTTGTTACTTTCCATATTATTGTCCATGTTATTTTCCATATTATTAGCCTCCATTCACTAAGTTCTTATTATATTATACCACCACTATAAAGTTTTAATGTATGCAAAAATACCCACTAATGCTAAGGGGGGGTTCTATTTATATTATATTTAGGTTTAAAATATAAACAGTAAGGATATAATTTAAAATAGATTTAGAATTTTTAGGAGGTTGGTTTATGAATGAGCAGGTAATCATTAATGAATTGAAAGTGTTAGCAAAAAAAGAGGCTAAGTACATTAACAAAAATTTAAATAAAAATTTTGTTAAAATCGAAGGCTGGGTTGAACAAAAAATTCCAGATAAGTTGCAGTCTAGTTTAGAAGCGGCTATTTTCACATCGTTTGGGATAGTATTTCAAAAAGGCACTGATATTATTGAAAAAGGGTATAATAAATCTGCACTAGAATTTAACCATAAAATGAATACGTATGCACTTAGCATTAGGCCAAATAAAAAGAGTATAAAACGCTTTAAAAAAACTTCTAATACTGCATCCATTAAAAATATAGCAATATCGGGAACGAAAGGTGTAGGGTTTGGCATATTAGGCATTGGATTACCAGATATACCTGTATTTATATCAGTTATGCTTAAAGGAGTGTACGAAATAGCTACAGCGCATGGATATGATTATAACTTGCCATATGAGAGATATTTTATTTTGCAGCTTATAACTGTAGCGTTTTCGTATGATATAGAAAAGCTTGAAAATGTAGAGGAGATTAATAAATTTGCATATGATAATATCTTATCCCAAACTTATGATGAAGAAGCGAAGATTATTGAAGTATCAGAACTGCTGACTAACGATTTAATATACACTAAATTTATTCAAGGTATTCCGTTTGTAGGGGTATTAGGTGGCACGTTTGATATGTTATTTACAAAAAAGGTACTTGATTATGCGCAAATTAAATATCAACAAAGATTTTTTCATAGATTGCAAGCCCCACAACAACAGTTAGATGAGGACCCTATTATTATGCTAGACAGCAGGGCGCTGCACAAACTAAGCAAGAAAATGCCTTCTAGATTGGGATTACCGCTTAAAGAGGATACAGAAATTCAAGAGTATGAAGAATTACCTTTACAAGTAGATGATGATTTACCGGGTAAGCTTATGGATAAATTGAACATCAAATTAGGTATTAAATAACAAAAAAAACTCTAAGACGAAATTCTTAGAGTTTTATACATATAGCGGAAGAGGGAGTCGAACCCCCGACACCATGGGTATGAACCATGTGCTCTAGCCAACTGAGCTATTCCGCCATATAAATGG
>MDJM01000086.1 GCA_001994995.1 Candidatus Parepulonipiscium sp. PG-Nuni2H_MBin01
TAGAACTAAAGATTCCTTTTGTCAAGGTATTTTTAAGAAATTTACGGGTAATTCATCTCACCACCTATAGAGGTGGGAGAATTCTTACCCTTTTTAGTTAAAATTAGTCTCGGTATAGGATGTAAAACTTGAAGTTTTACTAATAGGACGATATGGAGGATCAATATATACAAAAGTATTTTTATCAATAAAGTCAAAAGTACAATTATAATCACCAGTTATTATAATTATATTTTTTAAAATCCTACTAACTGCTGTTAAATTTTCTTTGTCACAAATAAGTGGAGTTTTATATGCTCCCATTGGCACATTAAATAATCCTTTTTTATTAACTCTAAAAAGCCCATTAAAGCAAGTTTTATTGAGAAAAATAAATAAACTAGCCTTTTCAATGTTAATCTTTTCATCTCCACTTAATTTTAATAAATTAAATCTATCGCGCTTATTATAATAATAAAGTTTTCGTGCTTCTGTATCCATTCCCCAAAACAAATTTTGCATATTATATAGCTCATCCAATAAATACTCAAGATTATGTTTTATTTGAGAATAGGTGTTTATAAGCTCTTTATTAATGTCATTTATTAATATTTCTTCTAGTTTATACTGCGAAATAATATCAAAAAGCACTGCCCCTCCTCCTAAAAAAGGTTCACAGTATTTATTTATAGTTATACCCAGTTCTTTAGGATACTTTTTTCTTATTTCAGGCAATAATTGTGTTTTACCACCAGCCCATTTTATAAAAGGTTTCATATTTGCTCTCCAATCTTCTGATATAATATTGATTTTGCAGTCGCATGCTGAATTCTTTTATTATATTCTATGAACAGTCTTGCCATCAATAACATCTCTTATACTTTGCGATGTAAATATAATCTAATAAATTTATAGTTTCAATATCAAACATGTAAATCACAATCCAATAAACTAACTTGCAAAATATAGAATACATAGCTATATTCATCACCATACTTATGATATAAGTCAATCTCATGTTGTATACTATCTACAACTTCTAAGGCTACTTTTACATTAAAATATTTTTCCCTCATCTGGTCAAGATTTCGTTGCAATGGGGCATAGTAACTTTCAATCCAATCCTCCTTTGGTAAGATAAAGTAATCAATTATGTTATAGCCTAAGTTTTTAGCCTGGAAAATTTTATGTGCAATACTATCCATTTGGGCATAGCCCTCATCCCAAAATGATTTTATCTGTTGTGATGGTTCATCTACAATCCAACTAATTTCACTACAAATAAGCATGCCTTTTGGCTTCAAGTAACGCTTCCAATTTGTAAGTCCCTCTGTAAAGCCTGCAATATAAATAGCACCTTCTGAAAATATATAATCAAACATATTATCCTCAAATGTCATTTCAAACATGGACATACAAATTCCTTTCACCCTATCATTTATGCCAAGTGAAATTGCTGTTTTATTTAATATGTCAATGTAAGCAGCATTGTTATCTATTGCTATTATTTTAGCATTTACTAATTCCCTAGCTATTAACATTGTGTGCGTGCCAACTCCTGCTCCAATATCTAAAATTTTAATGCTTAATTTCCTATCTATACTAGCAATAGCTTTAAGTGTAGACTCCTCACTTCCAGGAGCTAATCTTTCGAGGTTTTTAAATGCTTCAAAAAAATATTGTTCCATTATTAAATACTCCTACCATATAAATATTTTTGATAGGAGTATAGCATATTTCAGGCATATAGACTAGGCTTTACCACATTTTATATTGCTCAAGGTATTTTTCGTGGGTTTGTAAGACTTATTTATCTGGATTTTTATTATCAAAATAGTATAATAGCGACCATTATCCACTAAGATATTTCTTCCCTGTTAGATAAAATTATTTTTCACTTTTTTTCAATGTTTTATAAATATCGGCCATAAAAATGCCTAAAACTTCTTTTTTTATTTCAGCATTTTCTAGGAGCAAGGTAAAAAAGTCTTGATTTTGTGACCAGCCTTCTACTCTAATATTACTTTTTTGTATTCTTCACTACTCCTTAAAGCTTGTTGTAATAACCCTCTTCTAAATAAAGATACATATAAAGCTGCCGAATACGCTTGACAATTAATAGATTTTTCGGGATTAAACTCAATATCCGTAAAAGCATCATATTCTAATAATTTATTAGCTAAATGCTTATTGATATCTAATGACAAAGCATTTATATATAACCAATCATAAAATAAAGTTTTAGGCTCTAATTCCCAATCAACCTTATTATATTGAAACTTTGCTAATTCTCCTGAAGTTTTTAACTTCTCATATGTTTTTGCTTCCTTAGAAGTTTTTGACAATAGCTCTTTATATGGTCCTCCATATTCAAATACTTTGCTTGATTGAAATGCACATTCAACGCTAAATTTTTCTTCTGAATTTTTTTCTTAATCATTAAATTAAAAATATTTAAACTTACTCCTAAAGAATTTAGTGATTTACTAGAAATTTCTAATAATTTTTTGTTTTTATTATATCTTGTAAATTTTTCATTTATGAATAGCCCCTAAAAGCCTTATAATATAAAGCCTCTAGGGGCATACTATTACTCAAGTTCGTTAAGTTTGATTTAACTTTATGTGGTATAGGGTATTTTTAGTGGCTTTGTAAGGCTTACTTATCTGTATTATCTCTGTTATTTTTGAGGAATAGAATTTTTAGAATCAAAATAGTATCACAGTTATAACAAATATATTTTTTGTTATTAAAAATATAAATTGCCATTATTAATATTCAAACTTTCTATTACAAAATTTATTTTAAGCTATTTTGTTAAACAATGTAAATACTCGACTGTAGCATTTGCTTTATAATTTCTATTTTCTGTTTTATCAGCTTTAAATCTTCTGTATTCTGTAGTAAATATATCGTATCTACCATATTTAGACATTATTTTTTGGATTGTTTCAAGCGACATTAGCCCTTCATTATTGTAACTCAAGAATATATATTTAAAGTTCGCCTTACAAATAATATCTTCAAAATTTTGGACTGCTGTTTTTTTAGAACAATATAAACTCTTTTGCTTGGCGTACTCTCTTAATCCTGTTTTTCCCTTTATAATTGGGGCATCGTATCTTGCAATCGTTTCTAATAAATGATAGTTACTACAGTACTGTCGTTCATTATATGGAGGATCTAAATATAAAATTTCTCCTTTAATTTCAGAGATTAAATCATTTATATTTTTATTATAAACTCTCCCTGATACTGCTCCTTCTATTACTGGTACAAGCTCCAATTCCAAATCTTTTATTGCAGATTTTTTTAGTTGCTTTAAAAACGCTCCATAAACCGAAGCTGTATTTGCCACTTTATCTATTGAGTTAAGCAAACTAGCTAAGTAATAATAATAAATTGATTGATCAATTTCATTATTTTGATATAATCTCTCTAACTCTATTCTAATTGCATCACATTTCTTTCCATTATAATCTGTAAAATAATTTCTCTCACTACCAGACCCTGGACAATAATTTTTATATATAAATCCTTCAGTTTCTTCTATATTATTTAACCACTCTAACAAGTCTATATTAAGCTTCTGGTTATTTTCTATAGCATGTTTATTTAATACATAACTATAGTATTGCATATCATTTGATATGACCTTATATCCTTTTTGTTTAAACCTAGCCCCTACCACACCAGTTCCTGCAAATAAATCCGCAAAAGTTCGATTTTCTCCACTTCTAATTTTTGTCACTTCTTCGATTGTATTAGATAAAAAATCTAGTAACGAATATTTTGATCCAATATAGTTCATTCGTATAATCCTACTTTCTATTTTTCTATTTCTATTATACCATACATATCTATAAAATTAAAGCTATATATCCCACAATATAGTAATTCCAAATTATTTTTATCAATTTATGGTATTAGATGAATTGTAGTATATTTAATTTATAATACGATATAATAACTAACTAGAGTGTTTTATTGTTAGACTCAATTAAAATGTTAATTTTATCAAAGGAGATTAACTATGGAAATTAATAATGAAACTGTAGGAATATCAGCTGAAATAGCAATTGCAGATATTTTCCAAGTTAAAGTTAAACCTCATTATCGCCAACGAGGAAATGAAACAATCATCAAATCTTTAATTCCTACAATTACTAATGCCTTTCAGTTTTACAATATCCCTAATCCAGTTTATCATATAGCTGAGCAGCAAAATTCAGTAGATTTTGAGTTAAAAAATGGATATACTCTATCGGTAAAAACTAATCAAAAAGATAGAAATAAAGTAGCTCCTCAAAAAGTAGGACAGCCAACTAGTTCTACTTATTTTGATTTGTTTTCGGACTTTTACAATTTGCCTATTCCAGTTTCTTTAAGTGAAAAACAGCAATTGTATAAAAAAACCTGTATAGAATATATAGAGCAACTTCTACCCATATACTATAAGCATTTATTTCATTGTGACTACACAATTTATATATTTAATATCCTAACTAATTCTAATGAGTTAACGTATAGTCCTATGATTAAAGTTTATCCATTGCTGAGTGGGGCTTGTTTTGACAGAAATAGGATAAGTTTTACTCAGGACGATTTGAATTGGAATAATAAAAGAAGTACTACTGTTAAATATGATGGAATTTCGATAGGAGAATTTCAGTTGCATCAAGGACGAGATACTTTTAAATTTAGATTTATTATGAAGGGCGTAGATTATTTAATAGATACCCTTTAACCTGTTAGAGAACTTGGTTTAATCTGTGGCAAGCAATGCATAGGTATATACACCCTATACCATTTTGCTTGTGGGACATTTCCCAAGTCCTTTTATTTTTCAGATAAATTTGCAAGCGACATTCCTAAAGGAGTTTATTTTTTCAGTATAATCTATCGTTATAAACTACTTTTTTTGATTATTAGGAGTTGCCCCGCAGCATAGAGTTCATAAAGATATAAAAATCTAAGTCTAGATAAATAATTTTCACTTATAAATAGCCCCTAAAAGCCTTATAATATAAGGCCTCTAGGGGCATACTATTACTCAAGTTCAATGGTTCCCGGTGGCTTACCAGTACAATCATAAAGTACACGATTAACACCTTTAACCTCATTAACAATACGAGTAGTGACTTTATGAAGCAACTCCCATGGTAACTCCGCACTTTCGGCAGTCATAAAATCACTGGTAGTTACAGCTCGTAACACTACAGCATAATCATAAGTTCTTTCATCGCCCATAACACCCACAGAACGCATGTTAGAAAGCGCTGCAAAGTACTGACTAATTTCTCTATCTAGATTAGCATTTTTAATTTCTTCTCTATAAATCCAATCCGCATCCTGAACAATCTTAACTTTTTCAGCAGTAACCTCGCCAATTATACGAATACCAAGTCCTGGACCTGGAAATGGTTGTCTAAATACTAAATAATCAGGAATACCAAGTTCTAATCCAGCTCTACGAACTTCATCTTTAAATAATAATCTTAAGGGTTCAATAATTTCCTTAAAATCCACGCAATCAGGCAAGCCCCCAACATTATGATGAGATTTAATAACAGCCGCCTTACCTAGACCACTTTCAATAACATCAGGGTAAATAGTACCTTGAACAAGATAATCTACAGAACCTATCTTTTTAGCTTCCTTTTCAAAAATACGAATAAATTCCTCACCAATAATTTTACGCTTTTGTTCTGGGTCTGTTACTCCAGTAAGTTTTTCATAAAATTGTTGTGATGCATCCACTCTAATAAAGTTTAAATCATAAGGCCCCTCTTTACCAAAGACAGCCTCAACTTCATCACCTTCGTTTTTTCTAAGAAGACCATGGTCAACAAATACACAAGTTAGCTGTTTACCAATAGCTTTAGACAATAATACAGCTGCTACAGAAGAGTCTACACCTCCTGATAAAGCACATAGAACTTTACCAGCTCCAACTTTGTCACGAATAGAATTAATAGTAGAAGCAACAAATGTATCCATAGTCCAATTCGGAACACAATTACAAATATTATTAATAAAATTCTCCAACATAGTCATACCTTGCACAGTATGCATAACTTCAGGATGAAACTGCACAGCATAAATATTTTTTTCTGCATTTTCCATAGCCGCTACAGGGCAAACCGATGTTTTAGCGGTAATTATAAAATCCTCAGGAACTTGCTCTATATAATCAGTATGACTCATCCAACAAACAGTAACAGGAGAAATATCATTAAACAAAGCAGAACTATTATTTACAGATACTTCAGTTCTACCATACTCACTAGTTGGTGCCGAAGAAACCGTACCCCCTAACAAGTGGGCAATTAATTGACTACCGTAGCAGATACCTAAAATAGGTATTCCTAATTCAAAAATTTCTTTAGAGTACAGAGCAGCCTGCTCATCATATACACTATTTGGACCACCTGTGAAAATAATCCCTTCAGGAGATAATTGCTTAATCTTATCAATACTAATAGTATACGGATGAACCTCACAATAAACATAATTCTCTCTAACGCGTCTAGCAATTAACTGATTATACTGTCCTCCAAAATCTAAAACTATTATCATAGCTGTTCCTCCTAATAATGCATGCTATAATTAGGAGCTTCCTTAGTGATATGAATATCATGAGGATGGCTCTCTTTAAGACCAGCGCTAGTAATTTTTATAAATCTAGCACTTTCACGTAAATCATCAATAGTAGCTGCGCCAGCATAGCCCATACCAGCTCGTAGTCCGCCAAGCATTTGGAAAATAGTATCAGAAACTTCCCCCTTATAAGCAACACGACCTTCGACCCCTTCTGGAACAAGTTTCTTAGCGCCAGCTTGGAAATATCTATCTTTACTACCTTGTTCCATCGCAGAAACAGAACCCATACCACGATAAACTTTATATTTCCTACCTTGGAAAAGCTCCATAGCTCCTGGACTTTCATCACAGCCAGCAAGCACAGAACCCATCATACAAGCACTTGCACCCATACCAATAGCTTTAACAATATCTCCTGAAAACTTAATACCTCCATCTGCGATAATAGGTACACCATAAGAATCAGCAACAGCAGCACAATCCTCAATAGCAGTAATTTGAGGAACACCTACGCCAGCCACAACACGAGTAGTACAAATTGAACCAGGCCCAATTCCTACTTTTACCGCATCTGCACCCGCTTCAATAAGAGATAGAGTAGCCTCAGCAGTAGCCACATTACCACCAATAATTTGTAGTTGCGGATACTTATCTTTAATTAGCCTAATTGTATCCATAACACCTTGGGAATGACCATGAGCTGTATCTATAGTTATAACATCAACTTTAGCCTCAACAAGCGCATCCACTCTTTGCATAACATCACCAGTAACACCAACAGCCGCACCAGCTAGTAATCTACCTTGCTCATCTTTAGCCGCATTAGGATACATAATAGCTTTTTCAATATCTTTAATAGTGATAAGGCCTTTTAAATTTCCCTCTCTATCAACAATAGGTAATTTTTCAATTCGATGCTTTGCAAGGAGTTGTTTAGCTTCTTCCAAAGTAGTTCCTTCTGGAACTGTGACTAAATTCTCGCTAGTCATAACTTCTTCAACTTTGCGGTTAAAATTGGTTTCAAACCTTAAATCACGATTAGTAATAATACCAACCAACTTAGTACCTTCAGTAATAGGTACTCCAGAAATCTTATACTTGGCCATTAACTCATTAGCCTCATAAACAAAATGGTCCTTAGATAAAAAGAAAGGATCAGTAATTACACCATTTTCAGAACGCTTTACTTTATCAACCTCTTCAGCTTGAGCTACAATGCTCATGTTTTTATGGATAATGCCAACCCCGCCTTGTCGTGCTATAGCAATCGCCATATTTGATTCAGTGACAGTGTCCATACCTGCACTCAAAAAAGGGATATTAATAGTGATGTTTTTTGTCAGTTTTGTTTTTAGACTAGCTTCATGAGGTAGGACATTTGAGTAATTAGGGATAAGAAGAATATCATCAAACGTAATACCTTCCTTAACAATTTTAGACATTTAAATTCCTCCTTATAGATTATTTTTTTTGATAAATTTAGCGTCAAGTAATGTTTTATAATAACTAATATTACCGTTATTTTATTTATATTACTAAAATATTACTTTTATTTAATTATATCTCATGTTAGATAAAAAAATATAGAATATTACAGTAGGGTTCCAAGATATAATTTAGAAGAAAAATACGGACCATTGCGTTAACAATAGTCCACAGATTTAATATTATCTAAATTTATGCACTTTATTTGGAGCTTGTTTATACATGAGATTTAACATGTCATCATTAGGTGTGATTAACACTTTGACAGTTTCGCCATCTTTAGAGTAAATTACAGCGTAAGTATTATTATCTCTTAATCCATCACTTGCATCAATAACTTTTTGTGCTCGTTCAAATTCAGCAGAATATTTGGTATCAGAAATACTGGCCATTACATTTATAGATTTTAAATCAAAATTTAAAAATTTTTTTCTTTGTTGCTTACTATAAATCACATCAATATCTAATTCGCTGTTAGTTAACGCATATTCATATTCTTTATTTGACATTCTCATAATATAAGCGATAAAAATCACAGCAATTAGAGTAATAACGCCACCAAACATTGTACCTAAAAATATAAATGTTATAACCGAACCTAGTACTGCTAAAAAAATGTAACCATTACGTTTCAACAGCTCTTGTTTTGTTGTATTAGCTTTTACCAATTGTTCTTTAAATACATCACCCATAAATTCATCTCCTTTTATAAAATTAAAAGTTGTTAAGTTAACTTTAGTTTAAAAATTTTGTACAAGAAGTTATATACATAATTATCTACTCTATATTTATATTAACTCAACATCTCTATACTTATAGTAACATAATACTATACACTTTTCAATGCTTAACATATTAGTGAAAAGTTATTCTAGACAAGTTCTCATATTTGATTTATGTATTGCATATGTTAAATTAAACGGACAACTTAATCTTGATAAATGTAAGTTTCTGTGAGAAAATAGGAGTGAAATTAAATAGGAGGGATTTATCGTGGATTTAATATTTTTATTAAAAGCTGCTATACTAGGTGTAGTAGAAGGACTAACAGAATTTTTACCTGTATCGTCAACAGGGCATTTGGTTATATTTTCAAATCTAATAAATTTTTATAGGCACTCTAATAAAGAATTTGTAGATATGTTTAATATGGTTATTCAATTAGGAGCAATATTGGCAGTAGTTGTACTGTACAAGGATAGGATTATCAATACAATTGTTAATTTATTTCCGTCAGAAAAAACTAAATTTACTGAATGTGGATTATATTTCTGGGGGATGATTGTTATTTCATGTGTTCCGGCTGCATTAGTTGGAATTCCATTTGATGATATTATTCAATATTATTTCTTTAATCCAGTAACAGTAGCTTGTGCACTATTCTTTGGAGGTATCTGGATGATTATTGCAGAAAATAAACTCCGTAGTAACAAAACAACATCCTTATATGAAATTACTATAACACCAAAACAAGCTATAACAATAGGATTATTTCAAGTACTATCAATAATTCCAGGAGTATCACGTTCAGCTTCAACTATAATAGGTGGCTGGTCAGCAGGACTTACTACAGTTGCTGCAGCAGAATATTCTTTTTTCCTAGCAATTCCAATTATGTTTGGTCAAGCTATCTTAAACGTGTTAGATGCACGTGCAAACTTAACAAGTAATGAATGGGCCGCTCTTGGAGTTGGATTTGTAGTATCATTTATAGTAGCTATATTAGTAATAGGTTCATTTTTAGATTTCTTAAAGAAAAAACCTATGAGATATTTTGCAATATACCGTATGATATTTGCATTTTTAGTACTTGGTTACGGTTTACTATTCCCATTTGTATAAAACAAAAGGTGCTAAAAGCACCTTTATTTTCGTTCATATATTTCCCTAGTTTTACCCAAACTATCTTTAGTATTTTAAATTTTTATCATTAGTAAAGGCTGCTATGAATTACATCATGCCAGGCATTCCGCCCATGCCAGGCATACCACCCATAGCTGCCGCATCATCACTCTTAATATCTGCAACAATGCACTCAGTAGTTAAAAATGTTGCTGCTACAGACGTTGCATTTTGAAGAGCACTTCTTGCAACTTTAGTAGGATCAATAATACCATCCTCAAGCATGTTAATATACTCTTCAGTAAGAGCATTAAAACCTTTACCCTTTTCTAAAGCTTTAACATCATTTACAATTACAGCTGGTTCTAAACCTGCATTAGCAACAATTTGACCAAGAGGAGCTTCTAATGCTTTAAGAATAATACGCACACCAGTTTTTTCATCGCCAGTAGTAGAATCTAACAATTTAGATACTTCTGGTAATACATGAATATAAGCACTACCACCACCAGAAATAATACCTTCTTCAACAGCAGCTCTAGTTGCAGCTAAAGCATCTTCCATTCTTAGCTTTTTCTCTTTCATCTCAGTTTCAGTAGCAGCACCAACTTTGATAACAGCTACTCCACCAGCAAGTTTAGCAAGTCTTTCTTGTAACTTTTCCTTATCAAAATCAGAAGTAGTTTCTTCGATTTGACGACGAATTAAACTAATTCTTCCATCAATATCAGACTTATCACCAGAACCATTTACAATTACAGTAAATTCTTTAGTAACCTTAATGCTTTCAGCACGACCCAATTGATCAATCGTAGCATCAGCTAAATTTAACCCAACTTCTTCAGAAATTACAGTACCACCTGTAAGAGTAGCAATATCTTGAAGCATTTCTTTCCTTCTATCACCAAATCCAGGAGCTTTAACAGCAATACAATTAAAAGTACCACGTAATTTATTTACTACTAAAGTTGCAAGAGCTTCTCCTTCCACATCTTCAGCAATAATTAAAAGTCTAGCTCCAGTTTGAACAATTTGCTCAAGAACAGGTAAAATTTCTTGGATATTACTAATTTTTTTATCTGTAATTAAGATAAATGGAGTATCCAAATTAGCTTCCATTTTTTCAGTATCAGTTACCATATAAGGAGATAAATAACCTCTATCAAATTGCATTCCTTCTACAACATCTAGCTCAGTTGTCATAGTTTTAGACTCTTCAATAGTAATAACTCCATCATTTGATACTTTTTCCATAGCATCAGCAATTAGAGTTCCTACTTCATCATCACCTGCAGAAATAGCTGCTACTCTAGCAATATGATTTTTACTCTCTACTTCTTTACTCATAGCTTTAATAGCTTCAACAGCAACAGAAGTAGCTTGTTGCATACCACGTCTAACAATAATAGGGTTAGCACCAGCAGCAATATTTTTTAAACCTTCAGTAATCATAGCTTGAGCAAGTACAGTTGCAGTAGTAGTACCATCCCCAGCAACATCATTAGTTTTAGTCGAAACTTCTTTAACCAATTGAGCACCAATATTTTCAAATGGGTCTTCTAACTCAATCTCTTTAGCAATAGTAACACCGTCATTAGTAATAAGAGGTGTACCATATGATTTATCTAATACAACATTACGTCCTTTAGGGCCTAAAGTTACTTTGACTGCGTTTGCTAATTGGTCTACACCAGATTGAAGTGCAACTCTAGCATCTGTTCCAAATTTCATTTGTTTTGCCATAACAAATTCTCCTTTTATATCTTGTCTAATTTTATATAAAGTCAACTAAACAAGTTGACTATAAACATTCTATCACTAATCGATAACAGCTAAAATATCAGCTTGACTAACAATTACATAGTCCTCTTTATCTAAAGTAACTTCATTGCCAGAATATTTAGAGTAAATAACTCTATCACCAACTTTTAATTCCATCTCAATTTTCTTTCCATCTTCAATTTTACCAGGACCAACTGCAATTACTTCAGCTTCTTGTGGTTTTTCTTTTGCAGTACCTGTTAAAATAATTCCTGATTTAGTTGTTTCTTCTGCCTCAAGGTGTTTTAGCACAACACGATCACCAAGTGGTTTTAAGTTCATAATTCATTCCTCCTATTGCTTAAGTCTATTAGCACTCAATAGTAAAGAGTGCTAATTATATTTCTATCATATTCTATTTAAAAAAATATTTCAAGCCTATTTTAAATAAAATTTTAGGTTAAGCATCATTATAACATTGTGAAAACTATACAAAATTATTTTTTAAACATACCATTTTCACGACCATAAAAAAATAGATATTGTTGTGCATAACCTGCTAATTCTCCAAAGTATTCTTTAGCAAATTTTTGGATTTTATCAAGTTTAGTATCTTGTCCATTAAAGTATAAGCCTTCTATCATTCTTTTAATCCATACATCAGTTGGAAAAACATCCATTTTATTATAGGCGAATAATAGAATACAATCTGCGATTTTTGGCCCTACCCCTTTTATTTTCATAAGTTCTATTCGAGCTTCATTAATTCCCATTGTTTTAATATTCTCTAAATCAATTTCACCATTAAAAACTTTTTTTGTAGCATCTATAATGTAACCAGCTCTAAAGCCTACCTTACATTCTCTTAACTGCTCATCAGTAACATTCATTAGCTGATTTACTGTTGGAAAAGCATGCGTTAATGAGTCTATTGGCGTACCATAATTTAAACAAATATTCTCAATACAAGTTTTTATATGAGGAATAGCTTTATTTTGTGAAATAATAAAAGAAATAAGCATTTCCCATGGATCTTGTCTTAGTATTCTAATGCCTTCCCCAAATTGGACTATTTTACTCATATGTTCATCTTTATTCATAAGGATATTAGTAATATCCTCGTAGTTCGTATCTAAATCAAAATATGTTTTCCATACCTTACTTATATCTTCGGGTGTACTATTTTTTATTATAATTGAATCAGCTTGTTGACATATTTTGATTTTTTTATTTCCAGCCACTAATATAAAGTCATTGTGTTTATCTTTATTAAATCGAAATACTTGGCCACATTCTAATACTTGAGCAATATTAAAATGCTTTAAATTATTAAGTTGTTCCATAAGAACCTTCCTTGTAATTCATTCTAAAGCTCATTTTAATTATTGCCAATTATTTACGATTTTAATCATATAATCGAAAAAGTTTTTTAAATTTGTGGTATAATAATATAAATTTATTATTATAGGAGTGAGGCTGTTGAAAGATACAATATATACAATCCCTTTAACGGAAGCTTTCCAAGAAAAAGGAGAATGCCCATTTTGCTTTATTTATAGAAAATTAGAACAGGATGCCATTAGTTTTACTTTAGGGTGTTCTTATATGGAAATGGATTTTAGAGAGCAAACAGATAAGGCTGGATTTTGTACTTTGCACTATCAAAAATTATATGATTATGGCAATCGGTTGGGCCTATGCTTAATCTTAAATACTCATTACAAGGTACTATACGAAACTATAAATAATATACTTAGTGAAAATACTTTACCTACTTATTCGTTTTTTGCTAGGTTAAAAAAGACTTCCACTGAAAGCAATTCAATAAGCACGCAGATTGATAATCAATTAAATTCTTGTTTTTTATGTGATAGAATAGAAAAAGATTTATCTCGATATGTATCTACTTTCTTTTATTTATGGAATAAGCAAAGTGAATTTAAAAATCTCTATGAAAATAGTAAGGGGTTATGCATAACTCATTTTAGTAGATTAATTAAAGATGCGCCGTTATACTTAAATGAGGAACAAACTAAAGAGTTTTTTGAATTAAGTAAGAGATTACTAATGGATTCTTTAAAACGTATTGAACAAGATTTGGATTGGTTTATAGTCAAACATGATCATAATAATAAAGATAAGCCTTGGAATAATGCTCAAGATGCAATTCCGAGAGCTATTCAAAAATTAGCTGGCATATATCCTCAAGATCCTATATTTAAGGAAGATTTATAATATAAAAGGACTCCATCAATATATTGGAGTCCTTTTATATTATTTATATATAGAATTACTGACTTCTGTAGCAGTATGTTCATCTTTAAGATACTTAATAATTTCTAATGAAAAATCAATAGACGCACCTAAAGCTTCTCCAGTAATAAGATTGCTAGATTTATAAACTTTCACATTTTTATAGTCACTTATTTGTTCTTTATAAGTTGGATATACGGTTCCATTAACTTTTATTCCTATACTTTCTAAATATGTTGGAGCAGCACATATAGCTGCAATTAAAATACCTTTAGCATAAGAATCTAATATTAAATTTTTTAAATTTGGGTTTATTGAATAAGAATTAGTACCAGGACCACCAGGTAAAATAAATGCTGTTGCATTTTTAAAATTACTATTCTCAAATATATCATCTGCTTCTACCGCTATATTGCTTGATGTTTTTACCAACTTACTACCTGTTAAAGATAACACAGTTACATCAATTTTAGCTCGTCTTAATAAATCTATTGGGGTCATAGCTTCTACTAATTCACAGTTTTCATTTAAAAATAAATATACCATATTACTTACCTCTCAAATTATATATATTCATCTAGTAAACTTAATAACTAAAAAAAGTTATCCTTTATATAGCAAAAGGATAACTTTTAGTATGCATAAAATATTCACGATAGTCATTCTAGTCAAACTATGCATACTATAATAGCCGACGATCGGACTTGAACCGATAACCTGCTGATTACAAGTCAGCTGCTCTGCCAATTGAGCCACGTCGGCAACAAACAAAGCGTGCGCAGAAGGATTCGAACCCTCGGCCTTCTGATCCGTAGTCAGACGCTCTATCCAGCTGAGCTATGCACACTTATTATATATGCCCGGGACCGGAATCGAACCGGTACGGGTGTTATCCCGCAGGATTTTAAGTCCTGTGCGTCTGCCAGTTCCGCCACCCGGGCATATGATGGTCGCTATAGGGCTCGAACCTATGACCCTCTGCTTGTAAGGCAGATGCTCTCCCAGCTGAGCTAAGCGACCAAGTTGTACAATACTATTCTAAGAAATCATTTTATATTTTTATATTAAATTTTTCAACTAATATTAATATATATCACAACTTAGAATACAAAATCATAACCATAGCTATAATTTCAACTTATTATACACTCAAAAACAAATACTATTACTTTAAATTAAATCATCTACAAGCGTTAACCTATAGGTCAAACCCTCGAACCATTAGTATTGGTCAGCTTCATGTGTTACCACACTTACACCTCCAACCTATCAACCTTGTAGTCTACAAGGGGTCTTACTCTTTTCAGATGGGAAATCTTATCTTGAGGTCTGTTTCACGCTTAGATGCCTTCAGCGTTTATCAAATCCAGACTTGGCTACTCTGCTATAGACTTGGCAGTCTAACAGATGCACCAGCGGTCCGTCCATCCCGGTCCTCTCGTACTAAGGACAGCTCCTCTCAAATTTCCTACGCCCACGACGGATAGGGACCGAACTGTCTCACGACGTTCTGAACCCAGCTCGCGTACCGCTTTAATGGGCGAACAGCCCAACCCTTGGAACCTGCTTCAGCTCCAGGATGCGATGAGCCGACATCGAGGTGCCAAACCTCCCCGTCGATGTGAACTCTTGGGGGAGATAAGCCTGTTATCCCCGGGGTAGCTTTTATCCGTTGAGCGATGGCAATCCCACTTTCATACCACCGGATCACTAAGTCCTACTTTCGTACCTGCTCCACCCGTCGGTGTCGCAGTCAAGCAACCTTCTGCCTTTGCACTCTTCTAATGGTTTCCAACCATTATGAGGTTACCTTTGAGCGCCTCCGTTACTCTTTCGGAGGCGACCGCCCCAGTCAAACTGTCCGCCTGACATTGTCCCAAAACCGGATTACGGCCTATGGTTAGAAATTAAGTATTACAAGAGAGGTATCCCAACATCGGCTCCATAGACACTGGCGTGCCTACTTCTTCGCCTCCCTCCTATCCTGTACATCTAATACCCAATCTCAGTATCAAGCTACAGTAAAGCTCCACGGGGTCTTTCCGTCCTGTCGCGGGTAACCAGCATCTTCACTGGTACTACAACTTCACCGGGCGTGCTGTCGAGACAGTACCCAAATCATTACGCCTTTCGTGCGGGTCAGAACTTACCTGACAAGGAATTTCGCTACCTTAGGACCGTTATAGTTACGGCCGCCGTTTACTGGGGCTTAAGTTCAAAGCTTCGTTTCCTAACCTCTCCCCTTAACCTTCCAGCACCGGGCAGGCGTCAGCCCCTATACTTCATCTTTCGATTTAGCAGAGACCTGTGTTTTTGCTAAACAGTTGCTTGGGCCTATTCTCTGCGGCCAGATTTCTCTGGCACCCCTTCTCCCTAAGTTACGGGGTCATTTTGCCGAGTTCCTTAACAACACTTCTCCCGTCGGCCTTAGGATTCTCTCCTCATCTACCTGTGTCGGTTTGCGGTACGGGTACCTATTACGCTATAGCAGCTTTTCTTGGCAGCGTGGATTTGGGAACTTCCCTACTTTATTTCGGTCCGTATCATGCTTCATTCTCGCCTCTTGGTTTTTCCTAAGAGGTGCAACTTTGCATTTACACGCAGCTTTCCATTCTGCGCCTTCCCTATCCTTCTGCGTCCCTGCAGTTCTGATAATAGGTAGTACTGGAATTTCAACCAGTTGTCCATCGACTACGACTTTCGTCCTCGCCTTAGGTCCCGACTTACCCAGGGCAGATCAGCTTTACCCTGGAAACCTTAGATATTCGGCCTATAAGATTCTCACTTATATCTCGCTACTCATTCCGGCATTCTCACTCGTAACCTCTCCACAGCTCCTTCCGGTACTGCTTCTTCGATGTTACGACGCTCCTCTACCAATTAGATTGCTCTAATTCCATAGCTTCGGTGGTGTGTTTTAGCCCCGGACATTTTCGGCGCAAGACCTCTCGACTAGTGAGCTATTACGCACTCTTTTAATGTATGGCTGCTTCTAAGCCAACATCCTAGTTGTCTGTGAAATCTCACATCCTTTTCCACTTAACACACACTTTGGGACCTTAGCTGATGGTCTGGGCTCTTTCCCTTTTGACTATGAATCTTATCACCCATAGTCTGACTGTTAAAAATATCTTTATGGCATTCTTAGTTTGATATTCTTCGGTAAGGCTCTCGCCCCCCTAGGAAATTCAGTGCTTTACCTCCATTAGACTTTTTTAACGCTAGCCCTAAAGCTATTTCGAGGAGAACCAGCTATCTCTGGGTTCGATTGGAATTTCTCCGCTATCCACAAGTCATCTCCGCATTTTTCAACATACGTGAGTTCGGTCCTCCATTACCTTTTACGGTAACTTCAACCTGCCCATGGATAGGTCACCCAGTTTCGGGTCTATTAGCAGTGACTGTATCGCCCTATTCAGACTTGGTTTCCCTTCGGCTTCATACTTTCTAGTATTTAACCTTGCCACTACCAATAACTCGCCGGACCGTTCTACAAAAAGTACGCGGTCGCACATATATAGTGCTTCCACTGCTTGTAAACATAGAGTTTCAGGTTCTCTTTCACTCCCCTCCCGGGGTTCTTTTCACCTTTCCTTCACAGTACTATACGCTATCGGTCACCGAGGAGTATTTAGGCTTGGCGGGTGGTCCCGCCGACTTCCCACAAGGTTTCTCGTGTCTCGTGGTACTCTGGATACTGCTAGGCTTCAATTAGATTTCGCTTACAGGACTTTCACCTTCTTCGGTTTGCTTTCCCAAGACAATTTAGCTATCCTCAATCTTGCCACAACGCAGTCCATAACCCCTAATTACATGTAACTAGGTTTGGCCTGTTTCCCTTTCGCTCGCCACTACTTAGGAAATCGATTTTTCTTTCTCCTCCTGTTGGTACTTAGATGTTTCAGTTCCCAACGTTCCCCACGTATGGCTATTTATTCACCATACGTTAACTAAGGTTTACTTAGCTAGGTTTCCCCATTCGGACATCTCTGGATATAACGGCTGTTTGCGCCTCTCCAAAGCTTTTCGCAGCTTACCACGTCCTTCATCGGCTCTCGGTGCCAAGGCATCCACTCTACGCTCTTAGTAGCTTGACCTATTAGGTCTTTTGTGTCTTTATTTTGACAAAAGATTTATTTTTGTTGTAGATTTTTTATATCTTATATAATAGTATTTGTTTTTCAATGTACAATTTTGTCACATATCAGCTGTTTTTTTCACTTATTGTCTGTTTCCGCTGACTTTTATTATAATACACTTATTTATTGCATTGGTCAAGCCTTTTTTGTCAAAAAATTAATCTTTTCTTATTTATATATCTCTTTTAGTTAAATATCTACCCTCTGTAACCTTTTAGTATTTCTGGAATATACTGTATATGAAATACTGAAAGGTAGGCGAATTTTTATGAAATATTGTATAAAAGATTATATGAAGGATTTCTCTAAAAAGGATTTAGCTAAGGCAGCTTTATTAACTACTTTAGTTGCTTTTAAATTAAACTCAAAGTTTAATAACTCTAAACCGGCTATTGATATTAAACCTAATCCACAACAACCAAACTTAAATACTAATGCTGATGTTCCGTACATTGGCAATGCCAGTGTTATTTTAACTGTTGAGGGGCTAAATGATGGCTCCGTTGTTCTTCCTGAAATTAACATACCTTTAAAAGAGCATGATACTATTATCGATTTAACTGTTAGAGCTTTACTTAATGTAAATTTACCTTTTAATGTTACTGGCATTGGGCGTGATTCTACTATCACTTCCATCAATGGTATTAGCCAAAAAAGTGAAGCTGTTGGTTATGGATGGGTATATATGGTTGATGGGGTGTTCCCTACAGTGTCTCCTGCTTTATATTATCCTTCGGCTAATGAAAATATAGAATGGGTTTTTATTTCGTCTGATAATGATATGTATCCTGACACTGTAGAATTATTTGTTAAAAGAGAGAATAATTTACTTAATTTTTAACTTAAAAGATATGAGGGAGTAATTTTTACTCCCTTATTATTGAGTGGTTTTATGGACTAGTTTATTATTGAATGGTTTTGTGATTCGGTTAAAGATAGTACTTTTTTACATAATACAGTAAATTCTTGTATAAAATTCTCATCATCTATAGTCTTACGTTTCTTAGGGCCTTTAAGTCTTGCACCGGACTTTCTAGCAACTTTATGTACATGTCGTCTGTATAAAAGTTGGTCGATATTGTTTTCGTTATATACAAACCCATTTTGATTAATTGCGTGCCCTCCTTTTGCAAGTACCATTGCAGCCAATCCATAATCTTGAGTTATTACTATATCTAACTTTTTTATATTGTTAGTAATTACAAAATCCACTGCGTCATTTCCCTTTTGTACTAGGATTGTTTTAACTCCTTCTATATCTATTATGTGAGATGTATCACAATATATTTCGGTTTCTATTTCAAATGTAGTAGCAATTTCAATAGCTTCATTTATTACTGGACATGCATCTGCATCTATTAATACTTTCATCCGTTACCTCCTTAAATAAAGTTCTGTCTTTTATTTTAACACAATTAGCTAGCTCATTAAATAGTAATTATTTGTAAAAAAAAACAGCTCAGTATTACTGAGCTGTTTTTCTATAAATACTTGCACCAAGCGCGGAAAGTTTAGCTTCAATTGATTCATATCCACGGTCTATATACTTAATGTTATGAACTACAGTTTCGCCGCCTTCAGCTTTAAGCCCTGCTAGTATCATAGCAGCACCTGCTCTAAGGTCTGTTGCTTTAAGGTGAGCTGGTTTTAACTCAGGTACACCCTCGATGATTGCTTTATTACCTTCTACTTGTATTTTCGCTCCAGTTGCCTTTAATTGGTCTATATACTGAAATCTATTTTCAAAAATACCTTCTACCATCGTACTAACGCCTTGAGCTACAGTCAATAAAACTGCCATTTGAGGTTGTAAGTCTGTTGGAAATCCTGGGTATGGCAAAGTTTTAACATTAGTTGGTTTTAACACTTTTGGAGCAATTACTCTTAAGTAATCATCTCCTTCTTGTATTTCAATACCCATCTCTCTCATCTTAGAACTAACGGATTCCATATGCTCAGGAATAATGTTACACACTCTAACATCCCCTCCTGTAATTGCAGCTGCAATCATATAAGTGCCCGCTTCAATCTGGTCTGGCACAATAGAATATTTTCCTCCATGTAACTTCTCTACACCTTTAACTCTTATAACATCTGTACCCGCGCCTTTAATTTCAGCACCCATCATGTTAAGGTAATTCGCCACATCAACAATATGTGGTTCCTTAGCTACATTCTCTATAACAGTAATTCCCTCAGCAAGCACTGCTGCTAACATAATGTTAATTGTTGCCCCAACGCTTACTACGTCCAAATAAATCCTTGTACCTACTAGTCTTTCTGCTGTTGCTTTAATTACGTTATCTACTACTTCGATTTTAGCTCCAAGCGCCTGAAATCCTTTAATATGCTGGTCTATCGGACGACCACCAAAATCACAGCCTCCTGGCATAGCAACTTCTGCTTTGCCAAATCTACCTAGCAAAGCTCCCAATAAATAATAAGAAGCTCTCATTCTACTAACGCAATCATCTAATGCACTATATTGATACACAGTACTAGCGTCTATCTCTAAAGTGTGCTCATCTATAGTTCTTGTCACTGCTCCTAGCGAGCGCATAGCTTCATTAAGAATTTCTACATCCTTAATAGCAGGTAAATTATCTATTACACTTATACCATCTACTAAAATTGTTGCTGGCAGTATTGCTACTGCTGCATTTTTTGCTCCATTTATTATAACGTCTCCATTTAGGCGGTTACCACCTTGTATACATAACTTACTCAACCTAAACACCTCTTAATATCATTATTTATTTAAATCACCTACTGTGTATTTAGCCAAATTACATTATACCACTATTTTTTTTAAATAGAAAGCCCCTATTTAAGTTCGTTTGTATACGCATTAACATATAAAGGAGTGTTTACTCCTTCTAATGTAATCCTATACGTAGGGACTGCTTCTTCTTTAAAAAAGAATACATTTCCAATCTGCTCCCGTGCATACCCGAATACTATATCAGTAATGGTAGTAATGCCAGTTGGCTCGATGATTTGATGTAACTTAAAGAGAACTTGATTAACAGCATATATCTCATTACGATTATTATTTTCTTCTTTTACCTCACTAAATTGCATTAAACTTGAAAACACTCCATCTTGAGTAATTTGCATACATAAATAACTATCAAAGATAGGTAAATTATTGTATAGTTCATAGTATGTTACTGATGCCCCATATGACTCTTTTTTATAATCAATTTTTACTTTTTTTCCCAATTTATTATAACCATGTAACTTATAGAAGGCCTCAGCGTACTTTAGTGCCTCTCTTTCACTAACTTGTGAGTTGATTTCTATGCTTTCATCTTTAAATAATATTTGATAGGTACTAAAAGTTAATGACATATTATTGCGTTTGTACACTCTTAGCTTATTGTCATACGCTGTATCTTCTAATATTTCTGTAATGGTGACACCGAGTCTTTCCGGACCGAAGAATGAGTCCACTAAATATTCTCGTAAGTCCAAAGTAATATTCACCGGGATAATATTTATCGTGTTAATCGCGCCATATTCTCTTGGCAGTTCATCACTAACCTCTATATTTCCAGCCTTTAAAAAAGCTATTATCTGTTCTACACTCTCGTCGCTTAACCTATATGCTGTTATATATTTTTGATAATTACCTACACCTAAGGATATATTTAGTACGATGAAAATTACCAGTAGCCAATTTAGCGCCTTACTATCATCCATATAATGTACTCCTTAATTAAAGACTACTTTAAATATAACTAAAAAAACAGACAAAGTAAATGCCTGTTTATTAATTTCGTAAATTATTCCTATTTTTATATTTAGCTGACTGGTTTTTTGTTACATTATTTCATACTTTTTTGGAATATTAAAGGCTTTTTATTTTATATTTCTGGACAAATTATGGCAAATACCATATCCCTTGATAATTCACTCCCCATTGAATATTGCTTAGTGTATTAACAGCAGTCAAGTTATATATTAATTCAACATTAGCAAATACAGGGTGTTTTATCTCCAGCGTTCTTAAGTTAGCATACATCTTGTCTATAGGCGTTGCGTAGCCTTCAGTTACTTTAGTTTGGCTAGTTTCCACAGCCCTATAAATACTATACGTTAACCATTTACATTCCATAACCTTATGCGTTTTAACTAGCACTGTTACTGCTGAGGATATATCCAACATAGACTTTAAGTTTTGCCCAATACATACTTTGTGCTCATCATACATTACATCAAAGTCAAACACATACGCTCCTTGGCTAACTCTTACGTCGCTTAAATACAAATTATCCTTTAGAGAAGCCGGTATTGAGTTAATACCTCTTATAAAATCCGTTGCTAAATTATACGCTTCAAGCCTGCTCATAGCTCGTGGGTCCACAGTAGCAGTTAAGTTAACATACTGCATAACTCCCACATCCTGATAACGGATAATGCTTTTAAGCGGCTCTGTAAATTCTATAACCCCATTATACAAAGTTTTGACTTCCTTCATTATAGGCTTCTCAAAAAACTGGTCAACATACCCTTCCAACATCAACATCTTATTATCAACACCCAACAAGTCATTTCTAAACATAATTGGAACATAATAAAGCGGCTGTGCCTCACTTATATTAGCCAAAAACGTATTACCCTCAATATATTGCGCCTTTATATCCTTTATACTAGGCTGGTATTTTATATTAGTACTATTATCTACCTCAAATAACGAATAAATATTTGCAAACTCATATGGAGTACTATTTATATTAATAGTAACATAGTAGTTATCTATTTCATTAATAAAATAAATCGTATCATCTGCAATACTAGACTCGCCTAACTTGACAAACACAGAGTGGATTTTATAATCATAAGGAAGCACTACAGCTTTGCCTAAAATCTCATCCATCGTAACTGGGATGCTATACTCATACACAATACCTTTTTGGTTAAATATACTAGCCCAGTCTCCGCTACTATACCCAACCTGGTCAAACCCCTCATAATCCAATAACACATGTTGTAGCTCCTCCACAATCCCCTCATATTCATTTTGACTGTCCGTTATACGGTACGCTTGCGTATATTCCCCCCCAGTATTTAGCCAGATGCTTTCAGGTTTAATTGGTTTTAATACCATTGTAGGCGTGTTTTTTATACCAAAAAAATTATGGCTTAAAGGTTCTCCAAGCCATAATCCCATAGTTTGCACTATACTTAAAACAATTAACACACCCAAACATGTTACTTTAAAAGTATTGCTTTTCATTTAGTCCTTCGGGTAAGTCACTTGGCGTACTTATAATAAAATTCTTTAACTGCGACTTATTTACTTCTGGCTGTCTATATATAATAAAGCTAATATCATTATCTATTATCCCATCATATTGATAGGCAATTGTGACTAAATTATGCTTTTCCCCCAATTCAATAAGCTGATTGAATGTTTGAGTTGCACCTACTAATTCAAGTTCATATTGCTTATATGTGTTATTGTCCTTATAAACTGTTACAACTATTTGTGTGCCAGCTCTCGCCTCACCCATCATATTTATTTGCTGTTCAAATGTAGTAATTACATACTCTTCTTCGTTATCTACTATTGGTTGGGTGATTCTTACATATTCATTAGCATCAAATATTATAGATGAATCAACACTTATTGTGCTTATGTGACTATCCATTACTTCTTGGATACTTTCATATTGCGTTACCTCTACTACATCATCTACGGCCCCCGCCTCGTTTACTAAGCTTTCTTCTAAATCTTCTTCTAAATCTTCTTCCAAATCGTCTTCTAAATCGTCTTCTAAATCGTCTTCTATCATTTCTTCAATTATAACTGTCGTTTCTAGTATTTCAGTTTCCGTTGCAAACGTTGCAAATATAGGAATAGTCAGCATTACTATAATCATTAGACTAGATATATATTTTAACATTTAGAACCCCCCTTTCTTAGTACTTTATTCAATTCTATTATATACTATTTATATTACATTCGCGTTACATCTAATTAACTTTTAGTTTACACTGTAAATTTTTTGCATATTTTCACATTAAGTAATACGACTTTATACTAAGTCATCAAAATCCAATTGCAAAGCCGTAAACCTCATTACTACTGTTGTACCTTTGCCTAGTTCGCTATTAATTTTAATATGACCCCCATGCATCTCTACAATCTCTTTTGCTATCGATAATCCTAGCCCCGTACCACCAAGCTGTCTAGACCTTGCTTTATCAGCCCTATAAAACCTTTCAAATATTCTTTCTAAATCTTGCTTCGATATACCCATCCCCGTATCACTTACCTTAACAATCACATCTTTATGCGTTTGCGTTAAAGAAATTACTATCTCAGCTGGACTTGGGCTATATTTAATAGCATTTGATAAAATATTATGAAATATCTGTCTTAATCTAGAGCCATCTCCTTCTATAAAATATTCATATCCTTTTTTATAATCAAACCTTACCACATGCCCCTTCATACTCGCTTGCAAATGCTGAGCCTCTATAGTCTCGCTCAGCAGCTCCTCAATATCCACCACATGCATATTAAGTTGCATTTGCTGATTATCTATTCTTGATAACTCCAGCAAGTCATGTACCAACGCAGTCATACGGTCTGTTTCCTTCTCCATAACCCCCAGAAAATTAATCGCAATATCCCTCTCATCAATAGCTCCATTTAATAAAGTTTCCGTATAACTTTTAACAGTAGTTAATGGTGTGCGTAATTCATGCGATACATTTGCAACAAAATCTTTGCGCATTTGGTCTAACTTCTGCTGAGATGTAACATCCTGCATTACAACCGTCAAGCCTTCAATATCACCACTACCACTTTCGTATGGCGCAAAATGAAGGCTAATATACTTCTCATCTAACTGCATCATCACGCTCTTTTGATACTGCAGGTCATCAGCAATAATTTTATCAAACGATAAATTTAACCCAAACTTAGGAAATATATAATCAAATCTATGGTCAATAGTACTCACCTCTAACATATCATACGATACAGAGTTAGCATGAATTAATACGCCTTGCCGATTAAAAGCCATCACGCCATCAGCAAGGTTCTCTAAAATCCTCTCTAATTTATTCTTCTCACTTGAGACATCCGCCATCGTCCGTCTTAACTCAAATGCCATAGAATTAAAGCTCTTTGTTAATTGGCCAATTTCATCAGTAGATGCATTCGGGATTTTCTGAAACGCTCCCTCTGCAAGTAGCTTTGCGCTTGTAGTTAGCGCCTTTATCGGCTGTGTTATCATGCGGGAAAACATAGCACTAAAAATTCCAGCAAGCGCTAGAGCCACCAGTGTGCCTAGTGCTAACGTGTTAATTATTGAATTGACGTTATCATATATTTCGCTAGTGCCTGATACAATATATATAATTGCCTGCAGGCTAGAGCCACTTGTGTTTTTAATCGGCAAGGCATGCTCTACTGTGTTTTGCAAATTAGTACCACCACTAATTAAGTACTGCCACTTAGTCGTAGTAGACAGCCCCGTTGATAGCGTCTCATTTACAACCCCAGCAAATCCATTCTGGTGAATAGTCGGTATATAATCACCACGCGCAAACTGTTTACCAAGCGCAATCTGCACATACCCTTCGCCGTCCAATAGCAATAGGTAATCCTTTGATATAATCTCCAGATTTTCCCCTGCTCCACACCGTACATGAGACTTTCGCCTCATACGGCGTTCCAACTAACTTAATACTACTTAATAATAATTGAATTTCCTACTTCTACCCTTAAAGAATTAACTTTTTTATGTTGTTTGTTGTCTAATGATAACAATTTTAAATATTTCTCTATTGTATCATCTTTTGTGGCGTGTATTAGCTTATGAATATCCCTTTTTAACCATATTAGATTTTTATTTTTTATGTTTACTCTTTTAGTCACACCAGAACCATTGATTATTCAATTATTATAGTTTATTGCTTTGTATTAAATTAGTCTTGGGTCTTTCCCTCCACTACTTATTATCATAGCTTCATTCAATAAACGTCACTTTATCGCTTTTCGGTACTCTAACCCTACTCTCACCAAGATTAAATCTATTTCATTGTTTATCGCAATTTATAAGATAATACTTCATAGGTAGTAAACCCTCCGTATTCTTGGCTTTCCACGTTCCAATAATTCTATCTTTACATATATCCTTAGGTTGTTTCTTTAAGCCTGTTAGCTTGATACTGCCTTTAACAGTATAAGGTTTTTCATAACATCCAATCTTACTAAACCTCACTAACCCTACTTTTGTAGTCCTATACATTTCTATATAGTCATTTTTTAGACCCTTACACTCGAAACTTCGTCGGGCAAATTCCTTGCCATTCTAACCATAGATATTTTATAGACCTCCGACCTATCACGTGCTTGACCATCTCTGGTTCACTTTTCCGTTACTAAACTTTATAGTACTAGGGCACGCTCTTAGCCGACTTCACCGAGCTTATAACCTTTTATTGTTTACTCAATAAAACGCTATTCGGAGTATTAAGGGTAGCATTTCAGGGCGTTACTCCATCATTCTACTACTCAAATTATCAGTTATCTAGTTGTTTTAACGACTTAACCAAACTGCAATCTTTTCAATTACAAACGTGTCGCACAAATATAAATATCCATCTCTTCATTAACATTAATAAGGTTTTTTAGTACATTAATCATATTATCTCTATCCTCTTCAAAGTTCAAATTACTCTCAATCCACAAAATATCTCGGATTGAAGTAGCCATCGCTTCAACAGAGCTTCTTACCCGCGAAAAATATTGTTCTTCTATTCTAATAATAATAAAGCTACCACTAGCAATCATTATAACTAAGACTATGCTCAGATAAATGCCGATAATTTTCCACTGAATACTGACTTTCATCTACTGCTATCCCCTAAAGTAGTATCCTACACCGCGTTTTGTTAATACATATGATGCCTTTGCTGGTTCGTCTTCTATCTTTTCCCTTAATCTTCTTACTGTTACGTCCACTGTTCTAACATCTCCGTAGTATTCAAAACCCCAAACCTTCTCTAATAAAGTCTCTCTTGAAAATACCTTACCTTTTTGTGTCGCCAAAAACTTCAGCAGCTCAAATTCCCTTAACGTTAGCTCAATTACCTTACCCTGCTTTTGCACCTCGTACTTTTCTAAATTAATATGCAGCCCACCTTCTACTAACGTGTTTTCATTAACCACAACATCAGCAGTAGCCTCACCTACACTACGACGCAAACTAGCTTTAACTCTGGCGATTAATTCTCTCATTCCAAATGGTTTAGTAATATAGTCATCTGCCCCAAGCTCTAGTCCTACCACCTTATCAATTTCTTCCGCTTTAGCAGTTAGCATAATAATTGGCATATTCTTCGTCTTCCTAACCCTCTTACATACCTGCAAACCATCCATCTTCGGCATCATTATATCTAATAGGATTATATCCGGGTCTAAATTGTCAATTAACTCTAGCCCTGCGACACCGTCATATGCAGCATGTACTTCATAGCCTTCCTTTTCTAAATTATATTTTATTATATCTGAAATAGCTTTTTCATCTTCTACTACAACTACTTTTGCCATTTTTATCACCATCCTTAGTTTTATTATTGTACACTATCAACCTATTTATGCATTAGTCATTATCAGTGCTATTTACCTGATATATTTGTACATAAGGTATTTCTAAGATAGCATTAATAGTGTCTCCGTCTCTTATAATAGTATCTTCATCTATAGTTGGATTGGCATTTAATAACCTAGTATAAGTCGTTCCCAGTTTTATAGCAATTCCTAGCAGCGTATCAGAGTCTTCTACTGTATATACTGTATTTTCTATCGTTGTTGTAGTTGCCAAACTTACTAGCTCCTCAAATGGAATTAGCGCGTCCTTTGTTGTATAAATTGGCTTAAGCGTAATATCATTTACAAAATCAACCTCACCATTATAATTTCCATAATAACGCGATGTTAGCCTTTCAAGTAACGTATCTAACGTATTACTATTAGCAATAATTCCTACATACTCATCGTCAATATATAACTCTAAAAACTCAAACTCAAACTGCATATTATTTCTTATATAAGTTACTAAATAATTTTCAGTAATTTTATTACTACGAAACATCTTAGCTCGTTTAACTTCAATATCACCTAGCAATCTAGCATTAGTATCATATATTTGTCCCATCTGTGCAATAGCTACTGCTTTACTATCTTCAATTAAGTCTCGACTCTCGATAACACCTACTTCTTGCCCATTAATTGTAACCTTATATCCTGATGGAAAAGCTAAAAATACTAATCCGCTAACAATGGCTAACACAATGATTAACCTAAGTAATAATTCCTTTCTACGTTCTAATTTCATCTGTTTACTTCTTATATAAAACACTTTTCTACTACGCATTGTAATCCCCCTCTTTCTTTATAACATAGTATCTCTTATATCAAAAAAAAAACTACATCTTTTATAGATGTAGTAATTGGTAGTAATTTAATCGTTCGTTCCAGTTTGCCAGTTAATTCCCCAGTTGAAAGCCTCGTCTAAAAATGTGTGCCCTTCATAAAACTGCACTATGTTTTCTACAGAAAAAGTAGTATCATCAATATTTTCAAATAGTAGCAGTCCACACATGTTTTTAGTACAATCATAGCCGTCTAATTTAACTATAATATCTTCAGCTTGTGGATAACTTATAGTAATATCAGTATTTTGCCAACTAAGAACGTCGGAGTAAATAAAAGTATACACTAATATTCTTCTTATCTCGCTTATCTTATCCCCGTTAATTCTTAACGTTTCTCTCGTTAAGTTTTCTCCTATTTGCTCATCTAAGTATAACTGCACATATGGCGGCTCGTCATAGGAGCCAAAGCCATTACCTAGCGCCTGTACTGCTGCTCTATCTCCGTTTTTTAATTCAAATAAACACCCTAAGTCTAAGTCTGCTGCTGATGATGGCACAGCAGTTGGACTGAAGAATTTTGCTATAAAGCCTTTTTTTTGAGGAGTTTTAAAGTTGATACTTATTTCTCCTAAGTTAGAATTTGACGTAACTAAATTTATTTTGTGTCCCTTTTCTAAACTAATTGCCATTTAAAACTCTCCTTTCTTTTCTTTAGGCACTAGTGCCTTTTTTTACCATATCGAAATATAGAGCATGAAATATATAGTATAGTTAATTATAGCATATTTTTACTTTATAATAAATAGATTATAGTAAATTATTTACAGCGGATATTTTATACCATTTCATAGCTTTAGAGTATTCTCCTAGGCGCTCGTAATACGCTCCTAATGCATATTGTGCGTCGCAATGGCCTTGTTTTGCCGCCCTTTCATACCAATCAATTGCTATATCACTCATTTCTACATTATCACAATAATAACATCCCAACTTATATTGAGCTTGTGCATAACCTTGATTCGCTGCCTTTTCATACCAAACAATTGCCACATCATAATCTTTTTCTACTCCATCACCGCAGTAATAGCAGTCGCCTAAATGAAACTGCGCTTGTGCTAAACCTTGATTTGCTGCTCTCTCAAACCACATTATAGCTATAGTTAAATCAGCTTCCACCCCTTTACCAAGCTGATAACAAACCCCTAAATTGTACTGCGCTCCGGCTTGTCCGTGGTGTGCTGCTTCTATATACCATCTAATAGCTTCCTTATCATCCCTATAAACCCCAATGCCTTCGCTATAACAATACCCCAAATGGTTTTGCGCCACATCATAGCCTAACCAAGCTGCTTTAGTGCACCATTCTATAGCAATCTCATTACTTTTATTAACACCCCTGCCATTATAATAGCATTTGACTAACTTAAACTGGGCAAGCACAAAATCTTGCAAAGCAGCAGCTTTATACCATTTAAAAGCTTCTTCGTTATCAATGTTAACTCCTATTCCATTTTCATAACACTCACCTAATTTGTATTGAGCAATAGCAAGACCATTTATAGCAGCTTCTATATAAAATGGTATAGCTTTTTGATTATCTTCTTGCATAGCGTTTATGTAGTGGCATCCTATTATATATTGCTCTTTTGCATACTCATCTAGTTCTAATTCTACTTCAGTCATACTGCATCCCTCCCTGATAAGTTGACTATAGTTTAATTATATGTAAATAATACCGTGGTATATTCAAAAAAAACTACTTCAACATAGAGGTAGTTTTATCTAAATTAGGCAAGAATACTCCCACCTCTTTAGGTGGTGAGATGAATTGCCATTCTTTCTTC
>MDJM01000087.1:0-25000 GCA_001994995.1 Candidatus Parepulonipiscium sp. PG-Nuni2H_MBin01
TGTAGTAGTACGTATTTTTATTTTATCTTTATCGTTATTCCATTTTGTAAGTGCAAGTTTTAATAACTCGGGAACGGGGGCAGTGGCTTCTTTTTCTATATACTCATAAACACTCCATATATTTATTTCATTTCTAAATATATTAAGCATAGCCACAAAATCTATTTTATATTGTGTTATGTTTTCTTGCTCTATTTTTGTGGCAAAAGTATCAAAAAATAATTCATGAACTATTTTCTTTTTACTAGGTTTTAATGATATAACCAAATTATTATCAACTTCTAAATGATTTTCAAGTAGTTTATTCCCATAATAATCCGTATATTGCTTAGTTATGCCCAACAGAAAAGCCCCTATACGAGTAATCCTTATATATTTTGGAACAAAAATCCACATAGTATCTGAGGTTAACATAATCTCTTCTTCAACATATGCTACATCAAGTATACCTAAGCTTGACAAATAATTCATTATAACTATATCTAATACACGTTTTTCAAACTTATTCCAATCAGGAACAAATTTAATTGATTGCCAAGAATACGGTGGAGCAATAATAATTTCGTCTACTATATTCTTAATAAAGCCGCGTTTTTCATTAAATAATAAAATATTCAACTCTTTAACAGATATCCATTCGCCTATTGGAGCTTTTTTTAAAGTCTCCATAATAACGTTTCTCACATCAGATAAGTGTTTATTTTTAGTAGTAAATTTTGTTTCTATAATATCCATTACTTCGTATATTATAGTTGTATTGCTATATGCTTTAAATAATATCTGTAATTGCTTTTCTTCTTCTGTTGCAAGATATTTTAAGCCTTGCTTACTTATTTTTAAATATCCAGATTGAATATCTATCAAATGTGCAGCTAGTAATATCTTGCATTGTGCTGAAATCTTTCCACTTTCATAATATGGGGAGCTTGTATTATTTATATAGAAACCGTCATATTCTTTAAGCTTTATAATTGTATTTAGGTTTTTAAAATTAGTCTTAGTTAATACCGCCTCATACGTATTAAGTTTAAGTGGATTATTTTTAATATAAATAAGTAAATTAATCCAATCTTTTGTAGTATGTTTATCCACTTTTTGAAAAAAATATGTCGCTTTATCAATCTTTGGTATAGGAGTAAATTTAGAATTAGAAAATCTAAAATTAGCTTTAATATAGGTTTTAAGATGTGGCGGAATTTTACCTAAAGGAAGTAGCAAAGAAATCTTACTCTTTTTTAAGGAAAAAATTTGTTTATTATTTTCAAATGCATTTATTAGCTTATCTAAGTCAATCCCTGCCATATATCCATTGTTTAGTACATAACTAATAATAAATATTTGTTCAATCTCACTAAGTTCATTAAACGTAGAAATAATGTTCTTTATAGATGAGTAAAAATGGTTTAACACGTCTATAACATCTGCTTTTCGACGACTAACAGGCTGTAGATTAGCAAGATTAATCAAATCTATAAGGCCTATGCTAAATAAATGATTATCTTTATGTTCAACTAAATTCATTGCTTGTAAGTACTCTAACAAATTTTCCTCCTTAAGGTGAAGATAGATAGAAGAAAATTTCATTCAATGGGGGTTCTAACCCCACCACTGAATGTTAGTCTGCTTCTATCTATGATGTTACTGTGCAACTTTTAATAATAAATCGCAGTTTCTATTTAAAAAGTCTTTCATACTATCAGCTGATAAATTTTGATTTGAAATCATTGCCATATCGTATAAATGCTTGCATATTAAATCTTTAGTAGCAGCATTTACAGACTCATCATTTAGTTTATTAATTAATGCATGGTTTTGATTTAAAACTAGCGTCATATCAGATGCAGGCATATTGTTAGCAGGCATACCATACATTTTCATCATCTCTTTCATACGTCGGCCTTCTTCGGATACAAGTATCATAGAAGGGGTGGTATCACTTTTTAGATTTTCAACTGATAACTTAATATCTTCTTGGTTTAGAGCCACTTTAAATAAAGAAGTTAACTTATCTTCGTAACTCTTATCAGCTTCTTCCTCGTTTAATGCTCCAGAAATGTCAGAATCAATTCGCATAAATTTGATAGAAGGATTTTTTGCTTCTAAATGAGAGATAAATGCAGAATCTATAGGGTGAGGTAAATATACTGCACTTAGCCCATTTTCCTTAAACAGATTAATATATTGTGATTGTTGCTCTTTATCAGATACATAAAATACTTTATGTGTAGGCTCAGACTCATCTTTTGCTTCAATCTCTTCATCAGACAAATTAAGATAGTCTTTAAGCGTGACATGTGTATCTTCAATAGTTTTAAATAGTATATACTTATTAATTTTAGATGCGAATTTTTCATCTCTTAAACAACCATATTTAATAAATGGAGCTATGTCATCCCAGAATTTTTCATAGGTGTCATATTCTTTTTTAAATAAACCTATTAGTTTATCTGCAACTTTTTTAGTAATGTAATCAGATATTTTCTTTACAAATCCGTCATTTTGTAAGAAACTACGAGATACATTAAGAGGAAGGTCCGGACAATCTAATACCCCTTTTAGTAAAAGTAAAAACTCTGGTATAACCTCTTTTATATTGTCTGCAACAAATACTTGATTATTATAAAGTTTAATTTTACCTTCAACTATCTCAAAGTCATGTTGCATTTTTGGAAAATACAATATCCCTTTTAATTTAAATGGATAATCCATATTAAGGTGAATCCAAAATAATGGTTCATTAAAATCGGAAAAAGTTTTACGATAAAACTCTTTATACTGTTCATCAGTACATTCAGCAGGAGGCATGGTATAAAGAGGGGTAGTATCATTTATTGCAGTAGGCACATCAACTGTACCATCTTCGTTTTCTGTCACTGGCTTATTTGCATCAATAACATAGATTGAAATAGGCATAAATGAGCAGTACTTTTCAATAATTTGAGATAATTTATAAAATCCTAAAAACTCTCTATTTTCTTCGTCAATGTGTAATATAACGTCGGTACCCCGTGTAGTTCTTGTACCTTTATCAATTTCAAAAGTAGTACCTCCTTCACAAGTCCATAGTAAAGGCTCCTGTTCATCATATGATAAAGTGTTAATTTGCACCTTAGAAGACACCATAAACGCTGAATAAAAACCTAGACCGAAATGACCTATAATTTGGTCATCATCCATCTTATCCTGATATTTACTCAAAAAATCTTCTGCACCTGAGAATGCAATTTGATTTATATATTTTTCAATTTCTTCTGTGGTAAGACCTATACCGTTATCTGATATAGTTATAGTAGATGCATCTTTATCGACTGTTACAGTAATTTTAAAATCTTCATTTAAATTATCAGTCGCTTCGCCGATATCACATAATTTTTTAAATTTCAAAATTGCATCCGATGCATTTGAGATAAGTTCACGAACAAAAATATCATGGTCTGAATACAGCCACTTCTTGATAATAGGAAAAATATTTTCGCTGTGAATTGATAAATTGCCTTGCTTTAACATAAAAACCTCCATAAATGTAAATTATTTCTTTTAAATAATACTATTTTTGAAATTATCTTGTCAATGAGTATTACAAAATTTGTTTGAAAAATTACCATAATTTACTGTAATAATAAAATAAATTTGGGGTAAATTATACTTATAACCACAAACAAAACGCAAATGGTTTTGTAAAGGTTATTACGCTTAAAAGAGAAGATTAAACTTTTTAATCATCTTTTTTAAATTATCATTTTGACCTAACAGGAGGGTACGACTATGAAAAATGCAGGACTAGAAAACATGAAACAAGAAGTGGCAGCAGAACTTGGTGTTCCTTTAAAAGCAGGAGACAATGGTGACCTAACTGCTAGACAAGTTGGTTCAGTAGGTGGAGAAATGGTTAAAAGAATGATTAAAGCTCAAGAACAACAAATGAGCGGAAAATAATCAGGCTTAGCTAAAGGGTGGTTTATACCGCCCTTTTTACATAGAAGAAAACTTCATTCAGTGGGGGTTCTAACCCCGCCACTGAATGTTAGTTGCCTTAATCTGAAAAAGATTACTTGCTCTTTATCTCACCGCCTAAGAGGCAGGAGTATTAGAGCAAGTTCTTTCAGATAAAATTATATCTGCATAAAAACTTTTCGATTTTCTTATCCCATTCTTTCTCACCCAGTAAGTCCTTTGTAAATTTATCATAATTACACCCTGTAGTAATTGTTATATCTTCATCTTTATATGAAATATTTAATAAGAAAGAGGTTACTTCATCTGATATTAAGATAGTTTTACTAGATGAAGCCAAAAAGATAATTTTAAAATAGGAAATTAATTCTGAGTTTGACATTAAATAATAAACTTGTTGACGTATTTCTGCCCACAATATATACTTGTCTTTAGCTTTTATATTTCCTTCAATTATATATTTTATATTTGTACATATAATAACTTCTTTAACTAAAAAAGAATCAAATAAAGATGATTTTAATAATTCTTTCATGAAAAGTTTATTATTGCTTATATTATATATTTGCATATCTTACTCCTTCTTCATTTATTTTATCATTCAATTTACTCGGTTGCAAGGTGGTGTTATAGACAGTTTTTTGGGAATTGGCTTTGTGCCTAATTATTTAAATTACTAAACTGTCACACCAAATTTAGTGTGACAGACTGCCTATATTTTAGGTAAGTATACTTTTATTCGATTTTGTATTAATTGTATATTTAATGGAAACGGAGGACCTACTTCTCCATCAATATCTGTAGCAAATCCTACTTCATTATTTAAACATCTTATAGTAGCATTTGTCATTTTTATATAATCTACTTTATCATCTTCTAAATGCTCACCTTGCAACATTTTAATAAATAATTTAGGTATTTCTATAAAATCGACTTCTTTAATGCCTATAAAATCAAAATACCCATCTTCAATACTTGCATCTTTTGCAATTTTATTAAATCCTCCAGCCCCTTTTCCATTAAATATTAATACTAAACTATATTTTTCTTCTATTAACTTACCATCATATTCTATCTCGAGGTGCATTGCTTCATATTTTTGTAATTCTTCAATCCCTTTAACATAATATGCCAGCTTACCAAAATTCTTTTTAAGTTGTAAGTCAGTTTCATGTGAAACACCACTAAATACTCCCATATTACACACATTTATAAAATATTTATTATTTACTGACCCAATGTCTACATAGCGTATCTCACCAGTCTTAATTATATCAAGTATATCTGCTAAATTAGATGGTATATCTGCTGTGTTTGCAAAATCATTTGCCGTGCCTAACGGTAGTATCATAATAGGAATATCTAAATTTTTCTTCATAACCCCATTAATGCATTCATTGATAGTCCCGTCTCCGCCAGAAACCATGATTAGATCAATGCTACTTTGAGTAATCTCATTAATAATATACTCTTGGATACTTCCTGTATATGCACTTCTATATAAACTTAGTTGAAAATCAAATTCTTGCATCTTTTTTATTATAAAGTCTATATTATTTACTATTCTTCTATTTCCAGCTTTTGGATTATATAATAAAATTGCTCTTTTCATGAAATACTCCTTAACTTAATCTAAAATTACAATCGCCTGATGACCCATCTGTTCCCAAGATTGTTGGAAGTTTCTTAAATTTACTTCTCTATTTGGCATATTGCTTAAAGGGTCATTTATAAATAGTATGTCATTTTCGTACCCAGTTAATACAACAGCATGCATTCTCTTTGTTATTTTTACAATCCCCGTAGGTGTATGCCATATTTCAAATTCGCTATCTGGTAAAGAACTATACGTCCCATTTGTTACTGCCCATATAGGATATCCTCTTGATAAAAATTGTATTACTTCATCAAAATTAGCACCTGTAATATCAACTACTCGGCCTTCTAAATAATTGTTTGCAAGTTCATATATAGGTCCATGATACACCCCATATCCTCTTGTTTGTAAACTATACATATCTCCTACAAATCCATCATATGGATTACCGTAATATATTTTTCCATTGTCTAATATTTGATATTCTGTCGTATCTTTTTTCACTTCGTATGCAAGTGTTACTTTATCTACATTTACTCCATAATAGTTAAGCATCATAGCTAAAGAAGTAACTTCACATCCTCTAGGCAGCTCTGGAAATTGCTTAATATGATGTATATCTAATTTTATATTGTCTGTCGGTTCATAATTTTTTTCCCATAATATATTTTGATTATTTCTGTAGTAAATTGTATCTATATTATTATTGTTTGCATAAAAGATTGCCTTATCAAAAGTATCAAAGTCAAATACATTATCTTTTATAAATAGAATAAAAGGTTTTAAATTGGTATGTATCCATAAATTAGTTTGATTATCCACTACTACTGAACGAGGTATATTGTTAGAGTTTTCGATAGCTTCTTCTAGGCTATCATATTGTAAGAGACTGGTTCTACCTTGTACAACACTATATTTCATTTGTACTTTATTACTAGAGTAATTTGGTATATGTTGGTTATATATTAAATAACCAACACCACCACATATTATTATACCTAAAGATACTGCTACTGCAATAATTGCTTTAATCATCATTTACTTCCGATACATCATCTGATAAAATCTCAATTGAAATTTTATCAGATGATAATTCTTCTGGAAATTCTTCTAATATCTCTTTAGGTAATTTTTCTAGTATTTCTTCTTGTAAATTCTCTAGTACTTCCTCTTGTTCAGCTATATCAGTTACTTTTTCAATACATACGACGTGTACACCATCTTTTAAATTAATTAATTTAACTCCTCGTGCATACCTACCCAATAATGATATTTGGTTTACTTTAATTCTAATGATTATACCTTCTGAAGTAATCATTAGTAGGCCTTGTTCTTCATGTACTGATGTTATAGCTACCACATCACCAGTTTTATCATCTACCTTATAAATTTTTAATCCTTTGCCCCCACGCTTTTGTGACCTAAATTCATCTATTTTAGTCCTCTTACCAATTCCTTGTTTAGTAGCTATTAATATTTGTTCCCCTTCTTTTGGCACAGTAGCACTAATTACATAGTCATCTTTGGCTAAATTAATAGCTTTTACGCCTTTTGCATTTCTGCCCATTGGTCTTACATTTTGTCCTTCAAACATAATCCCTTGACCTTTTTTAGTGGCTATAATAATGCTGTCATCATCAGTAGTTTCATATACTCCTATCAATTCATCATCTTCGACTAATGTAAGGGCAATAAGACCACCTTTTCTAATATTATTAAAAGAATCTATATTAGTTTTTTTGATAAGTCCATTTTTGGTAACCATTGTAAGATACCGACGATTATCATTTGTTTGTACCGGAAAAATAGCACTAATCTTTTCATCGTTATTAAGTTCTAGCAAATTAACAATAGCTACTCCTCTTGCTGTTCTAGAGGCTGCTGGTATTTTATATGCTTTTATTCTATATGCCTTACCTTTAGTCGTAAAAAACATAATATCATCAAGGTTACTTGTTGTAAATAATTTTTCAATAAAATCGTCTTGGATAGTATTTACTCCTAATACTCCTTTACCACCTCTTTTTTGCTCTTTATACGTATCAAGTGGTATTCTTTTTATATATCCAAAATGAGTAATTGTAACAACAACTTCTTCTTCATCTATCAAATCTTCAATATCTAGCTCATCATCTAATAAAGTAATCTCTGATCTTCTATTATCAGTAAATTTTACTTTAACTTCTTCTAACTCTTCTTTTATAACCTTAAATAAATTATCTTCATTATCTAAAATAGACTTTAAGTAATTAATTGTGTTATTTAATTCTGAATATTCATCTTGTAATTTTTCTCTTTCTAGCCCTGTTAATGTTCTAAATCTCATATCTACAATAGCTTGTGCTTGTTGCATTGATAATTCAATATTTTCTTGTAGTTTTTCTTTAGCTTCTTGTACATTATTTGAGCTTCTAATTACTTTGATAACTAAATCTACCTTATCTAGTGCTTTTAATAATCCCTCTACTATATGAGCTCTATCTTCAGCTTTTGTTAAATTATATTTTGTCCTTCTTGTCACCACATCTTTTTGGTGCTCAAGATAAGCTTCTAGCATTTGTTTAAGCGTAAATATTTTAGGTTCATTATTAATAAGAGCTAACATATTTATACTAAAAGTATCTTGTAACCGAGTATATTTATATAATTGGTTTAGTATTATATTACCATTTACATCTCGTCTTAACTCAATTACAATACGCATGCCTTCTCTGTCTGATTCATCACGTAATCCAGTAATACCATCAATTTTTTTGGTCTTAACAAGTTCGGCTATTTTCTCTATCAATTTAGCCTTATTAACTTGATATGGTATTTCTGTTATAATAATTGCCGTTTTCCCACCTGACATTTCTTCTATTTCTGCACGTGCTTTTACTCTAATCTTACCTTTTCCAGTACGATATGCCTGTTCTATACCATATTTACCTTGTATAATTCCCCCTGTTGGAAAATCAGGTCCATTAATTATACTTAATAATTCACTTATATCTGTTTCTCTTTTTTCTGATTCCTCATTCTCACCTATATAGTTATCAATGATTTTTAAAACTCCGTCTATAATCTCCCCCATATTGTGAGGAGGTATATTAGTCGCCATTCCAACAGCTATACCTGATGAGCCATTTACTAATAAATTAGGGTATCTTGCAGGTAATACCACTGGTTCTTGAATTGATTCATCAAAGTTAGGTGCAAAATCAACTGTTTGTTTATCGGCATCTACTAGCATATACATAGTAAGTTTACTCATTCGAGCTTCAGTATAACGCATAGCAGCAGCACTATCACCGTCTATATTTCCAAAATTCCCATGTCCATCTACTAATGGGTATCTTGTACTAAAATCTTGAGCTAGCCTTACCATAGCTTCATATATAGAACTATCACCATGTGGATGGTATTTACCCATCGTATCTCCTACAATACGAGCAGATTTTCTATATTGTTTATCTGGGAAAAGATTTAATTCATCCATTGCATATAAAATTCGTCTATGAACTGGTTTTAGCCCGTCACGAACATCTGGTAACGCACGTGATACTATAACACTCATTGCATAATCAATATAACAATTTTTCATTTCTTGCTCTATATTAATAGGTACTATTTTATCCATTTTTGTCACCTCCTTAAATATCTAGATTAGTAACTAATTTAGCATACTCTTTTATAAATTCTTTCCTAGGTTCTACTTTATCACCCATTAACGCTGTAAATATTTCATCTGCTGCTACTGCATCATCAATATTTACTCTTACTAAAGTTCTCGTCTCAGGATTCATAGTAGTTTCCCATAGTTGGTCTGGGTTCATTTCTCCTAAACCTTTATATCTTTGCATACGTGATATTCCTTGTCTACCGATTTCTGCTAGTATATTTTCTAATTCACGATCATTATATGCATAATATTTTTTCTTATTTTTCTCAACTAAATATAGTGGTGGTTGTGCAATATAAATATACCCGTTTAATACTAAATCTCTATAAAATCTATAAAAAAATGTTAGCAGTAGTGTTCTAATGTGAGCACCATCAACATCAGCATCTGTCATTAAAATAATCTTATGATATCTTAGCTTTTCAATGTTTAGGTCTTCATTTATACCTGCCCCAAAAGCTGTTATCATATTTCTAATTTCTTCACTAGCAAGCATTTTATCAAGTCTAGCTTTCTCTACATTTAAAATCTTTCCACGCAATGGTAAAATAGCTTGTGTTTGTCTTGATCTAGCACTTTTAGCAGATCCGCCTGCCGAGTCTCCTTCGACTAAATATATCTCACATTTTGCAGGGTCTCTTTCTGAACAATCAGCTAGTTTTCCAGGTAGCGTTGAGTTTTCAAGTACACTCTTACGCCTAGTTAAATCCCTTGCCTTACGTGCAGCGTCTCTGGCTCTGGCTGCCATAGTAGATTTTTGGATTATAATTTTCGCTACTTGTGGATTTCTTTCTAAAAAAATCATTAAATTTTCACTCACTATGCTATCCACAATAGCTCTAACTTCGCTATTACCAAGTTTTGTTTTAGTTTGTCCCTCAAATTGAGGTTCACTAATCTTTACGCTAATTATTCCCGTAATACCTTCTCGTATATCTTCTCCAGTAAGGTTTTTCTCTGTTTCTTTTAAAGCATTCATTTTTCGTGCATAATCATTAATAGTCTTAGTTAGAGCATTTTTAAATCCAGCTAAATGTGTACCCCCTTCACGGGTGTTTATGTTGTTTACAAAACTAAATATGTTTTCATTATAGCCTTCATTGTGTTGAAATGCCACTTCAAGTAGTACATCATCTTTTTCACCTTCGCAATAAAATGTATCTTCATATACTGCCGTTTTATTTTTATTAAGATGAAATACAAACTCACTAATACCACCTTCATAGTAAAATGTCTTTTTGGTATTATCTCTATCATCAATTAGCTTTATTTTTAGTCCTTTAGTTAAAAAAGCTGTTTCTTGAAAACGCTGTTTTAATATGTTAAATTCATATACAGTATCTTCAAATATAGTTTCATCCGGTTTAAAGTGAACAAAAGTACCTGTTTTATTAGTGTCTCCAATTATCTTTATATCTTGTGTTACATTTCCTTTGGCAAACCGTTGTTCATATATCTTACCATTTGTATATATTTGTACAACTAACCAATTAGATAAAGCATTTACTACTGAGGCCCCCACGCCATGAAGCCCTCCGGATACTTTATATCCTCCACCCCCAAACTTTCCTCCTGCATGCAAGATAGTAAATACTACCTCAACAGCTGATATTCCTTTATCTGGGTGTATTCCAACGGGAATGCCTCGTCCATTATCTAAAACTGATATTGAATTATCTGAATGTATTGTTACAACTACAGTATTACAAAATCCTGCTAATGCCTCATCTACTGCATTATCTACAATTTCATAAACTAAGTGGTGAAGACCTTTTTGTGAGGTACTACCAATGTACATACCAGGTCTTTTTCTCACTGCCTGCAGCCCTTCTAATATTTGAATCTGGTTTTCATCATAAGTTGTTGCTGCCATTTTAAGATCTCACTCCTTTACTATTTAAAAAACGTACAATTGGTATAATTATATCACTTTTTAAGTAGATTTGCAAATTATATTTCCTTGCACTATATTATATAGTTTGCCAATTTTTTGGCAGTTCCATACACTTTGTTCAATTTCTGTGCAAGTTATTATAGTTTGTATATTTTTTGTATAATTAAATAGATATTTTTGCCTATTCAAATCAAGCTCTGATAAGACATCATCTAATAATAAAATAGGTGTTTCAGTAGTATTTTCCCGTAGCATATTAACTTCTGCAAGTTTTGTAGATAAAACTGTAGTTCTTTGCTGTCCTTGTGAGCCAAAAGTTTTGACATTCATATTATTTATAATAAATTGCATGTCATCTTTATGCGGACCTATACTAGTCGTTAAAGTTTTTATATCTTGTGCTCTTACTTGGGTTAATTTAGTTAAAAAATCTTGCTCATTAATATTATTTGCGTATACTATTTCTAAATTTTCTTTTTGGCCTGAAATTTCGTAATGAATTTCTTTTGCAATAATACTTATTTTTTCTATAAAATTTTTACGTTTTTTTATAATGGCTGTGCCCCACTCAACTAATTGCATATCTAATATATCTAATAATTTTTCATCTATATTTCTTTGTTTTAAATACGAATTACGGTGTTTTAAGACTTTATAATATTGGTTTAACACCCTATAATATAATTTATCAAATTGACATATTTCTATATCTATAAAGCGTCGCCTTTCTTTAGGACTTTTTTTTACTAATTGCAAATCTTCAGGTGAGAATATGACTACATTTAGGACTCCAAATAAATTAGATAGTTTATTTATTGGTAATCTATTTACTAATACTGATTTAGCTTTTTTTCCTATAAAAAAATCTAGTTGATCGCATTGATTTTTTTTCTGAACTTCAATTTTTATATGTGCTATTTCTTTATCCCACATAATTGTTTCTTTTTCGTGAGACGTTCTATGAGACCTTGCAGTAGCACATATATAGATTGATTCTAAAATATTTGTTTTCCCTTGTGCGTTATCTCCACAAAGTATATTTATGCCCTCGCATAAAAAACATTCAGCAATATTATAATTTCTATAGTCTGTAAGGTTCAATTTTTTAACATACATACTTATCACCTACAAAATTGTGCAGATATTTTGATTAAACTGTACGGTATCCCCTTTGCGTAATTTTTTACCTCTCATCTCGCATATATCTCCGTTAACTAAAACTAGCCCTTGCTTTATAACGCACTTTGCTTCTCCACCAGTATTTACAAAAGCAGCGTATTTTAATAATTCGCTTAGTGTAATATATTCGGTTGTAATTTTGATTTTTTTCATAATTGCTCTCCTAACCTATTCATTAATTCTAATTGGTAATACTAAATATTTATACGAATTATTATCTAATGGTTGAATAATAGCAGGGGCTATTTTAGATAAAAAATTAATATTAATCTTTTCGTCTTCAATAATTTTTAAGGCATCAATTAAAAATTTAGGGTTAAATGCTATTTTTAAAGGATTACCTGTAAGTTCAATTTCTAATTCTTCTCTTGAAGTACCTATTTCAGTATTAGATGTTATAATGATATTCTCATCTGTAATATCTAAACAAACAGGAGTTTTTTTGCCTTCTCGTGATATTAGAGCTGCTCTTTCTATACTCATTAAAAAATCTATTCTATTAATCAAGATTTGGGTATCAAAATCATTAGAGAATACTTGGTTATATTTTAGAAATTCTCCTTCTAACAATCTAGATATAACTTTACTAGTATCTAAATCAAAAAGAACATGGTTTTCACCAAAATATATCTTTACTTTCTCGCTATCATCATTTAAAATTTTAGCAATTTCTTGTAAAGTTTTACCAGGGACTACTTGCTCCATTTTTAAGTCTTTATTTTCTATAGATAGGTTTCTATATGAAATCCTAAATCCATCTACAGACACCAAATTAAAACTACCATTTTGTATTTCAAACATCTCTCCTGTAAAAATAGGGCGAGAATCATCTTGGGCTACTGAAAAAATAGTTTGTCTAATCATTTCTTTTAGGTCATGTTTAGAGATAGAAAAGCTTTTATCACTTATTACTTCAGGTAATGTAGGAAAATCTTTAGGATTTTGGGTAGATACGCTAAATTTAGATTTTCCACTAATAATAGTTACTATATTACTAGGGATTAAAGTTACCTCAACATCTCCATTAGATAATTTTCTAACTATTTCTAAAAATAGTTTAGCTTCTAACGCAATTTCTCCTGCTTCAATTACATCAACTTCAATAGTAGTCTCAATTCCTAGTTCTAAATTATTTCCGGTTAACGTAATAAAATTAGCATTAGATTTAATTAATATACATTCTAAAATAGGCTTTGCAGTTTTAGAAGAACACGCTCTATAAACTGTGTTAAGGGCATTTAATAATATATCTTTGTCACAACAAAATTTCATGGTTAAAAACTCCTCTCAGATTTTTACAATAATAATATAATAATCTTAATAATAGTAATAAGGGCTGTGGATAATGTGGATAACTCGTCCAATCCATTGCCCATCAAACGATTAAGCCTGTGGATAAACCTGTGGATAAAATAGGGACTTATCCACATTATCCACAGGTAACAACAATTATTTAAAGTTATCCACAATTTCGATCAAAATTGTGGATAACTTTTTTATCTATTTATTTACCTGTTATAGTAGACTCTAATTTAGCTACAGTATTGACAAGTTCGATGTCTTTTAACAAGTCGGCAGTAATTTTATCATACCCATGCATAATCGTTGTATGATCACGGCCACCGAATTTTTCGCCTATCTTAGGCAAAGATAGATCAGTAAGCTTTCTTGATAAATACATAGCTATTTGCCTTGGATATGCAATACTCCGGGTTCTTTTAGAAGAAAGAAGATCAGACACTTTTAAGTTAAAATAATTTGCTACTATTTCTTGGATATATTCAGGGGTAATAATAGTAGGTTTTTCACGAGATAATATATCTTTTAACGCTTCGCTTGCTAAGTCGATATCTATTTCTTTATTAGCTAATGATGAAAATGCTAAAACCCTATTTAAAGCTCCTTCTAGCTCACGTATATTTGATATTACTATTTTTGCAATAAAGTGTAGTACTTCAGATGGAACTATTAGGTTTTCACATGCTACTTTTTTTCGCAAGATAGCAATTCTAGTTTCTAAATCAGGACTTTGTATATCAGCAATTAACCCCCACTCAAATCTTGAACAAAGCCTAGCTTCTAGTGTAGATATTTCTTTAGGAGGCCGATCACTAGATATAATTATTTGTTTATTGGCTTCATGCAAAGTATTAAAAGTGTGAAAAAATTCTTCTTGCGTACGCTCTTTGCCTGCTATAAATTGAATGTCGTCAATGAGTAGAATATCTATATTTCTATATTTATTTCTAAATGCTTCATTTTTATCATCTCGGATAGAATTAATTAGTTCGTTAGTAAACTTCTCAGCTGAAGAATAGAGTACCTTAATATCAGGGTCTTGTTCTAAAGTATAGTGTGCAATAGATTGCATAAGATGTGTTTTGCCAAGTCCTACTCCTCCGTATAAAAATAGTGGATTATATGCGGAGGCAGGGGCTTCGGCTACAGCTAGAGCTGCTGCATGTGCCATTCTATTACTATTGCCTACTATAAAAGATTCAAAAGTATACCTAGGATTTAAATTGCTTGGATTATTAAGCGGATCCTGGATCTGTTCTTTTGTGGGCTTAGAGTGAGTACAATCGGCTACTATAAATTCTAGCTCATAATTTTTTTTAAATACATGAGATATAGAATTTTTTACGACTTCAAGATATCTGGTATTTAAAATACCTTGTGCTAAATCATCTTTTACACTAATCACTAAAGAATCTTTTTTTATATCTATAAGTTTTGTTGGTTTAAACCAAGTATTAAAACTAACAGAAGATGTTTCTGCTTCGATTAATTTTAATATAGAATTCCATACTTCTATATAATCCATTTATTACTCCCCTCCAAATAAAGTTATCCACAAACATATACCTAGTTATCCACATGTGGATAACTGTTATCCACAATTTGTGGATAACTTATATAAAAAATAGGGATAAAATAAAGTTATCAACAGCTTGTGGATAACTTTATACACAAGCTGAGTAGTAGAAAACTATTATAAACGTTGACTTTAAGGTGAAGATTAGAAAGTTATCCACAAAGTTATCCACAAATTGTGCATAATAAAAATGATATCATTAGTTATCCACAATTTTTACTTATATTACCAAAAAATCTGTGGATAATCAAGTCCTATTTTTAAATTATCCACAGCCTGTGGATAATTTTTCTGTGGATAACTTTAGAGGTAAAAATAATTAAAAATCTGGTATATTTATGATATCTTATCTTGACACACACTTTTTAATAATCTATACTACTAATAGTGTTTATTTATCTACAACTAGTAATTCCCATAATGTGATAAAATGAATTGCTCGTTAACTATGGGAAAAAGTCCTTGTCAAAAAGAATTTTTTCGTGTAGACTATTTCTAGCAACTAAATAATTATAAATGCTTTAGGATAGATTTATTATACTGTTGCTACTATTGACTAAGAAATTACCCTTTTATTGTAGTATTAAATTAATAGTATTAAATTGTAGTATTAAATTAATTTAGTCAGTAAGTTAATATAATTAGTAAATATAATTAGTAATTAAAGTATTAGTAATTTATATTAAAGTAATTATATATATAATAGGGGTATTTTGTAGAAATCAAAAGATTAATGAATATTTTGTATATTGTAATACTTGTTTTAAGGAGGCATACCCGTGAAAAGAACGTTTCAACCTAAAAAACGTCAAAGAAGTAGAGAACATGGTTTTAGAAAACGCATGAGAACTGCTTCTGGACGAGCTGTGATTGCAAGAAGACGAGCAAAAGGAAGAAAAAAATTAACAGCATAGTAAAAGGCCGATTTGAACGGCCTTTTCTTTTTTAGTTTAACCTTTTCTTTTTTAGTTTAAAATGGGTAAATAATTTATGAAGACAATTAAAAAAAAATATGAATTTACTAGGGTATACAAATATGGAAAATCCTATGCTAACAATTATTTGGTTATGTATAAATTAAAAAATAATTGCTCAACTAATAGAATTGGAATTTCTGTTAGCAAAAAAGTAGGCAATAGCGTGGTACGTAGTCGTATTACTAGGTTAATTAAAGAGAATTTGAGGCTGATAAATATAGAAAACATAGGCTGGGACATTGTAATTATTGCACGAGCAGATGCAAAAGATAAAGATTTTTATGAGATTAAAAATTCGATAGAAAAACTTTTGATCAAACATAAGTTTTTTTAACATATGACTAGAATAGTTGTAAAAATTAGTATATAGTATTTAGAGGCATGGCTATTTACGGAGGGTGTATGATGAAAAAAATTACACTTAGTTTAATAAAGTTTTATCAACAAGGAATTTCACCTTTTTTAGGTCCAAGATGTAGGTATTATCCGACTTGTTCTCAATATACCTATGAGGCAATAGAAGTACATGGAATTATTAAAGGCATTTTATTAGGAATTATTAGAATTTTAAAATGTAATCCTTTATTCAAACCAAAATATGACCCAGTGCCACCTAAAAAGAAAAAGAAGATTTAGGAGGAAAATTATGTTCGACTTTATAAGTGATTTTTTTGGAGTAATTTTCAATGTAATTTTTAACGGCGTTGAAATACTTACACCTATAGGTACGCTAGGTTTTGCTATAATTTTGTTCACATTAGTTTCAAGATTATTGATGACACCTTTGCAAATAAAGCAACAACGTACTACAAGAACTATGGGAAAATTACAACCTGAATTACAAAAGATACAAAAGAAATATGCTGGTAAAAAAGACCAAGCATCTCAACTACAACAATCTCAAGAAATGCAAGCATTATATAAAAAATATAATATAAATCCCTTAGCAGGATGTTTGCCATTACTTATTCAATTGCCTTTAATATATGCAGTTTATGCTGTACTTAGACAACCTAGTAGACATATCGAAAAATTAGCAGAACTTTATGCTCAAATAGCTATTAAAATAGAAGCAGCTCTATCAAATTCAGCTCAAGTAATTAATGAGTTATTAATTGAACATCCCTTTAGCAGCACGGCTCAACTAGAAATAGATAAACTAGGGGATAGTGTAGTTTTGGCTAATCAATTAGCTAATTTTACTACTAAACAATGGGAATATTTATTAGAAAAAGCCCCTGAGTTAAATCAAATTTTAGAAGTATTAATGCAACAAAAAATAGATTATGAATATTTTTTCTTTAATTTAGTGGATTCGCCTTCTCAATTGGTTAGTGGGGGAAATTACTTTGCATTAGTAGTACCTATTTTAGCTGGGGCGTCAACTTTTATTTTTAGTAAACTCACAATGGCTCAAAGTGCACCACCGGCCTCTAGTAATTCTGAAAATCCGGCGGAAAGCATGATGAAGACTATGAACATAATAATGCCTATTATGATGGGTTCTATATCTTATACAGTTTCAACAGGTCTTGCATTATACTGGATTGCAGGTAATCTTATTATGATGGGTCAACAAGCTTGGATTGCTAAGGTAGTAAAAAAACAAGAAGCTGTTATCGATGAAAAGCTACGCCTAGAAAGAGAGGCTTTGGCTAAAACATCTAAAAAGAAGAAAAAGAAGAAAAAACCCATTGATAATAAACAAGCTGATGATAATAATAAACCTGTTAAAGAGCGTAAAGAACGAAAACAGCCTGATAAGGATTAATGTATAAGGAGAGATTATATGACAATTCAAAAACACGCTAAAAACATAGAAGAGGCGATAAAAGCTGCCTTAGAAGAACTAGATGTTACGCAAGATATGGTAGATATAGAGATAATAGATAAAGGGTTTAAAGGTTTTTTAAATATAGGCACAAGAAATGCTACGATACAAGTAAAATTAAAGGATGAGAATAAAATTAATGATCCTATAGTGCCAACTCAAAGCATGCCAGTAGATACGACTGAACTAGATGCAGAGAAAAAAGTACAAAATTTTCTCGAAGACTTAACTTCTAAAATGGGTATTACATGCAGTATTACGACTAAAAAAGTAGATAATAGATTAAAGATTGACATTGCGGGAGATAAGCTAGGTATTATAATAGGAAAAAGGGGAGAAATCTTAGACTCAATACAATATTTAACCCAAATAATTGCAAATAAAAATAATTCTTCCTATATCAAAGTAATTCTTGATATAGGAGATTATAGAGCTAAAAGAAATGAAACATTAAGTGTATTAGCTAATAAGATGGCAAATAAAGCTGTGGAGAAAAATAGAGCGGTAGCTCTAGAGCCTATGAACTCATATGATAGACGCATAATCCATGAGGCTTTGCATGAGAACGAACTAGTTAATACGTCTAGCGAAGGAAAAGAACCTTATAGAAAAGTTATTATAACACTTAAATAAACTGGCTATCTTTTAGTAGGCAGTTTATTTGTTTATAGAAAATTAATCGCAAAGTGTGAAAGGAAATATATGAAATACGATGATACAATAGTAGCAATATCAACACCTGTTGGGACAGGAGGTATAGGGATTATAAGAGTTAGCGGGAGTGAGGCTATAAATATAGTTAACAAAAGTTGTGATAAAAATTTATTAAAAGTAGAGAGTCATACAATTAACTATGGACATATATTAGACGATGAAAGAGCTGTAATAGATGAAGTATTAATTATGTTAATGAAAGCACCTAAGACATTTACTAGAGAGAATATAGTAGAGATTAATTGTCATGGCGGAGTAATAGTTCTTAACAAAGTTCTAATGCAAATTATTAAAAATGGTGCTAGATTAGCTGAAAACGGTGAATTTACAAAAAGAGCTTTTCTAAACGGGAGAATAGATTTATCTCAAGTTGAAGCTGTAATGGATATTATAGAAGCAAAAACAGAGCTATCATTAACCCAAGCAATTAACCAACTAGATGGAAAATTATCACATAAGATTAAAATGTATCAACAAGAACTACTAGAGATTATTGCTAAAATTGAAGTATCAATAGATTACCCTGAATATGACGAAGACTTATCAGTGAGATTTGAGGCTGATGTAAAAAGATTATGTAGTAATCTTAAGGTATTATTACAAACGGCTGATACTGGACAAATTATTAGAGATGGTGTTAAGGCTGTTATTATAGGAGAACCAAATGTAGGTAAATCTTCGTTACTTAATATTTTATTAGAACAAAACAAGGCTATTGTAACAGATGTTGCAGGAACAACAAGAGATAGTATAGAAGTATATTTTAATATAGAGGGTGTACCTTTTATATTATTTGACACCGCAGGCATAAGAGATACTGTAGATACGGTAGAAAAAATAGGAGTAATGCGTTCAAAACAACTAGTAGAGCAAGCGGATTTGGTTATTATGGTTATGGATAGCCAAAAAAAGGTCTCTAATAATGAAAAAGATATACTACAAAGTATTAAAGATAAAAAAGTAATTTATGTGCAAAATAAGATAGACTTAGGACAGAGCAATATATTATCAGATGATGACATACAAATTTCTACTGTTACAGGTGATGGTATAGAAAAACTGAAGCAAGTTATGAAAGATACTGTGATGAATAAAGGTATAAGTATAGAAGGTAGTATATCTAATATAAGACAAAAGCAAGCATTAGTAAATGCTATACAAAGTTTAGATAAAGCATATGCTGCAATTAAGATAAGTATGCCAGAAGATTTAATTGTTATAGATTTGCATGAATCATATGGACACCTTGGCATGATAATTGGAGAAACATTAAAAGAAGAAATTATTAATGAACTGTTTGAAAAATTTTGTCTAGGTAAATAATATAAAAAACGCAAACTAATAAATTGGGAGGAAAATATGTTATATGATGCAGCAGATATAGATGTAGCAGTAATAGGTGCTGGGCATGCTGGGTGCGAAGCAGGACTTGCTTGTGCTAGATTAAATAAAAAAACTATAATATTTACAATGAGTGTAGATACAATCGCTATGATGCCTTGTAATCCGAATATAGGAGGAACATCTAAGGGGCATTTGGTTCGAGAGATAGATGCATTAGGTGGAGAAATGGGAAAAAATATTGATAAAGCTTATATTCAATCGAAGATGCTAAATCAAGCAAAAGGCCCAGCTGTACATTCTCTAAGAGCTCAAGCAGATAAAATTAAATATACTAATGAAATGACGCAGGTAATACAAAACACACCTAATCTTTTAGTTAAACAACAAGAAGTAACACAAATATTAGTGGAGAACAATAAAGTAGTAGGTATCAAGACAAATACAGGGGCAGTTTATAACGCAAAGGCTGTAATTATAGCAGCAGGAACATATATAAAATCTAGAGTTTTAATAGGTGAATGTATTGAACATATAGGACCTAATGGATTAAAAAGTGCCAATACTATATCATTAGAAGAGTTGGGAATTGAGATACGTAGATTTAAGACAGGCACTCCAGCAAGAGTTGATGGCAGAACTGTAAATATAGATGAGATGGAACCACAATATGGAGACGAAAATATAACTCCATTTTCTTTTAGTAATACAAAAGAAGATATATCAAGAAAACAAATAAAATGCTATTTAACATATACTAATGAATTAACTCACCAAATTATAAGAGACAATCTAGATCGTTCTCCGATGTATTCAGGAGTGATAGAAGGGATAGGCCCTAGATATTGCCCATCTATTGAGGATAAAGTTGTAAGGTTTGCAGATAAAGAAAGGCATCAAGTTTTTATTGAGCCAGAAGGAGAGCAAACACAAGAGATGTATGTGCAAGGCATGAGCTCATCGTTACCTGAAGAAGTTCAGATAAAAATGCTTAGAAGTATAAAGGGGCTTAGTAATGTTGAATTGGTTAGAACAGGATATGCTATTGAATATGACTGTATTAATCCAATTCAATTAACTCATTCGCTAGAACTTAAAAATATATCTGGGTTATTTAGTGCAGGGCAAATAAACGGAAGCTCAGGTTATGAAGAAGCAGCAGCACAAGGATTAATTGCTGGGATAAACGCTGCTTTAAAAATAGATAATAAAGAACCTCTTATTATTGATAGATCAGAAGGATATATAGGAGTTTTAATAGACGACCTTGTTACAAAGGGAACAAAAGAACCATATAGAATGTTAACTTCACGTGCAGAATATAGATTACTTTTACGTCAAGATAATGCTGATATGAGATTAACTAAAAAAGGATATGATATCGGTCTGGTAAGTGAAAGTGCTTATAACGCATTTGTGCAAAAAAAGAAAAGTATAGAAACTGAGATAAAACGACTGCAAAAAGTTTATTTGGGGACAAGTGAAACAGTACAAAATATATTACTACAAAAAAATAGTACACCTTTAAAATCTGGAATTTCTTTATTTGAATTATTAAAAAGGCCGGAATTAGAGTATAATGATTTTAATGAAGTAAATGATAAAAGACCAGAGTTAACCCCAGAAATTATAGAACAAATACAAATAGAGCTTAAGTATGAGGGATATATAAAAAGACAGTTAATTCAAGTGGAACAGTTTAAAAAACTAGAAAAGAAACTTATACCAACTGACTTAGATTATAACGACGTATATAGTTTACGCCTAGAAGCAAAACAAAAGCTTGAACAATTAAGGCCTATTTCAATAGGACAAGCATCCAGAATCTCTGGAGTATCACCAGCTGACGTATCTATGCTATTAATTTATTTAGAACAACTAAAACGAGGGAAAAATAATGTTAGAAACAGGGGCTAAGCAGTTAAATATTATGCTTACAAATAAACAAGTGGATCAATTATTGTTATATAAAGACATATTAATTGAATGGAATAAAAAAATAAATTTGACTGCCATAACTAAAGAAGAAGAGATAATAACAAAACATTTTCTAGATTCTATGACAGTTAATAATGCAATTAATATAAAAAATATTAATACTGTAATTGATATAGGTACAGGGGCAGGTTTTCCGGGAATGGTATTAAAAATAGTTTTTGAGGACTTGCAAATAACTTTAGTAGATTCATTAAAAAAAAGGGTAGTTTTTTTAGAAGAAGTGATTAAAGAATTAGGGTTAAAAAATATCTATTGCGTACAAGCACGTGCGGAAGATTTGGCACAAGATAAAAATTATAGAGAAAAATTTGATATAGCTACATCAAGAGCAGTGGCAAATTTATCTACATTAAGTGAATATGTTTTGCCATTTGTAAAAGTTGGAGGATATTTTATAGCTCTAAAAGGGCAAAAATTAGATGAAGAGCTTAAATTAGGAGATAAGTCTATTAAATTACTAGGAGGAGAAATAGCGGGAGTAATAGAGGCGAATGTGCCATTAGCTGAATTAAATCATACGATTTTAGTGGTCAAAAAAATAGCTTCTACTAATAAAAAATATCCAAGAAAAGCAGGGGAGCCTAGCAAAAATCCGTTAGGAAAAAATTAGGAGGATTTTTTGTGAATGATTATAAAATAGAGTATATAGAAATTGAATCAATAGTGTCAAATCCATACCAAGCTAGGAAAAAATTTAGTTTAGCACAATTACAGGAGCTAAGCGACTCTATAGTTTCAAATGGAGTCATAAATCCTATAAAAGTAAGAAAATTTGAAAACGCATATGAAATTGTAACAGGTGAAAGAAGATTACGTGCTGCAAAGATGGCGAAGTTAAAATATATTCCTGCAATAATAACTAAAATAAATACTAAGCAAAGTGCAATCTTATCAATAATAGAAAATATAAATCAAGAAAAACTTCATTTTATTGAAGAAATAGAAGCGTATCAGGTAGTAATAGATTATTTTGGATATACAAAAGAAGAACTGGCAAAAACCTTTGGACAAAGTTCTTCTGTTATATCTGCTAAACTCAGATTATTAAATTTAGAAGAACAAGTGAAAAAGAAAATATTAGACTATAATCTAACCCTAGAACAAGCAACATTAATACAGAAGTTACCAGATGAATTATTAAGAATAAGAGCTGTAAATAAATTAGGAAAACATAAAACGGAATTACCTATAGAAATTCCAAAAAAGAAAATAAATAAGACTTATATTAAGGATTTACGACTATTTACAAACACCATAGACCAAGCAGTAGAACTTATTAAAAATTCAGGTATAAAAACTGAATACAATATAGAAGAAAATGATACTGAGTATAAGGTTACTATAAATATACTTAAGTAAAAGGAGAAGCTGATGCAAGATTTGAAAAAAAGTTTAGCAACAATAATAGATCAATACGTATCTGATATAGAAGAAAAAGAAATATATGAAAGTTTAGAAACACCAAGTAATCCAACTATGGGAGATTATGCACTGCCTTGTTTTAAGTTTGCAAAAACTTTTAGGAAATCTCCTCAACTTATAGCAGAAGAAATAACAACTGCAATAGGTAAAATAGATTTTATAGAAAAGATAGAAAATGTAGGAGCATATATCAATTTTTATGTGGATAAAATAATGCTGGCGACGCAAATAATAGAGGAAGTACTAACGAAAAAAGAAAATTATGGACTAGACAATTCAAAATCTAAAGGAAATATTGTAATTGACTATTCTTCACCTAATATAGCTAAACCGTTTCATGTAGGACATTTACGGTCAACAGTTATAGGTAATAGCCTATATAAAATTTTTGAAGCATTAGGATATAATTGTATAGGTGTAAATCATTTAGGAGATTGGGGTACTCAATTTGGAAAATTAATAGTTGCATATAAAAAATATTCATCTAAACAAGAAGTAGAGGAAAAAGGAATTGCAGAGCTGCTTAGAATTTATGTATTATTTCATCAAGAAGCTGAAAAAGATTCAAAGCTAGACGATTTAGCACGTGAATATTTTAAGAAAATGGAACAATCAGATGAGGCAGCACTTGAATTATGGAAGTGGTTTAAAGAGATTAGTTTAAAAGAATTTGAACGTGTCTACGATATGTTAGATGTTAAATTTGATAGTTTCAATGGAGAAGCATTTTATAACGATAAGATGAGAGATATAATTCAAGAACTTGACGATAAGGAGCTAACGAAAATTAGCGAAGGAGCGAAAATAATTGAGCTTGAAAACATGCCGCCATGCCTCATTACAAAAAAAGACGGCAGCACTTTATATGCTACAAGGGACATAACAGCAGCAAAATATAGATACACAACATATAAATTTGATAAATGTATTTATGTAACGGCATTACAACAGAATTTACACTTTGCTCAGTTTTTTAAAGTTATAGAAAAAATGGGATATAGCTGGGCAAAAAATCTAATTCATGTGCCGTTTGGAATGGTGAGCATGGAAACGGGAGCACTATCGACACGAGCAGGTAATATATTATTTTTAGAAGAAATATTAGAAGAAGCTATTAAAAAGACTAAAGCTATTATTGAAGAAAAAAATCCAGCTTTACCAAATAAAGATGAAGTAGCTAAACAAGTTGGCATAGGTGCGGTGATTTTTGATGATATGTATAATAATATAATTAAAGATATACAGTTTTCGTGGGATAAGGTGTTGAATTTTGACGGTGAGACAGGGCCGTATGTTCAATATACTCATGCAAGAGCATGCAGTGTAATTAGAAAATCAAATGTAAAAATAGAAGAAATAAAAGATATAGATTTAAGCTTAGTATGTGATGAAACAAGCATCAGTCTAATTAAGCAAATCGGAAAATTTGAAGAGACGATAAAAGATGCAGCTACAAAGTATGAGCCATCATGTATTGCTAGATATGCAGTAGGGGTAGCACAGGTATTTAATAAATTTTATCATGATAATCCGATTTTAGTAAGTGATGAAAAGCTT
>MDJM01000088.1:0-3321 GCA_001994995.1 Candidatus Parepulonipiscium sp. PG-Nuni2H_MBin01
AGAGCAACCTAAAAAAATATAGACAGCTAAAAGAACTGACACAAGAGGAATTAGGCAACATTGTTGGGGTTAGGCGTGAAACTATTATGAGGCTTGAAAATGCAAAGTACAACCCGTCTTTAAAACTGGCAGTAGATATATCAAGGATATTAGAAGTTCCAATCGAGGAAATATTTGTGTTTGAATAGATTTTAAGTAATATGTTAAAGAGACAAGAAAAAAGTAGAAAACATTTACGGTGTGTAATAACCTAATATTTTCTGCTTTTTTGTTCTCTAATATTGTTAGCATCTTGATTTTAGATAGTGCTTAAAATTTAAGCAGAGTTACTTTTTTATTTGTTGCATCTAATTCAATTTGAGCACCTATCGGCATAGTAAGCATTGGATGGGTATGGCAACAATCAAACTCTGCAAGAATTGGGATAGAAGTATTACCTATCACTTCCATAAGAACTTCATAAGGCTTTCTACCAGTGTCGAGGTCATTAAAAAGCTCATGTTTGCCTAAGATTATGCCTGCAACTTTATCAAAGATACCATTTATTTTAAGATGAGAAAAACTGCGTTCAACAGTTGATATATCTTTATTACAATCTTCAATAAACAAGATATCCCCCTCTTTAATTTTAGGCATATATTCACTGCCCCAAATTCCACTTATAGTATTTAAGTTACCACCTATTATACGACCTATTACCTTACCCTCATGCACTGTAATTAGCTTGTTTTTCTTTCCTATCTTTGCCCTATCTTGAGTTTCAAAGTCAAGATACTCGTCTGTCCATAAATCTGGTGTAGGGTATGTATACGGGAATATAATTTCCTCACAAAACATATCACCAAAATACTTAAACGTTTCATCAGCATACGGAGGCAACTCCCCAAAAGAAGGAACTACAGCTGGGCCATAAAAAGTAGTAATACCTGTTTTAGCATAAATTCCAAGTAGTATTGCAGTAACATCTGAGTAACCAATAATTATTTTAGGGTTATTTTTAAAGGCCTCATAATCTATATATGGTAGAATTGAGTTTGAATTCATACCTCCAATTGCTGCAATAATACATTTCACTTCTGGATTTCGTATCAAGGAATTAAGTTCATCAGCTCGCTCCTTTATAGAGGCAGAACGATAAATATCCGATTTGCCTGTTAGGTTGCCACATATAAAGGTAAACCCTTTATCTTCAAGAAACTTTTTACCTCTTTCATATCTACTTTTTGTAAGAGCCGTAGCTGGCCATGACGGCGAAAAAATTGCTATGCCATCACCTTTTCTTAGTCTAAAAGATTTGTCGTCCATAAATTATACCTCCAAATTATGTAATATTTTATTTTGTTTTCATTATATCACAATTAGTTCATTAATCAAATAATTATCGGAAATATCTGTGTTTGATTGATTAAGTCCAACTCACTTTTGTATAGTCCCCCTCAATGAGGGGGAAAGACACGCTAGTGTCAGGGGGAGTTGTTTTTGCTACTCTACATTTTCGATGCTTTGTACAATAGATAGTCTAGAAATTTGTCTAAGAGAAATAATAGTTGAGAGATAACAAATCACGAGTGTAAAGGAAATTGCTATGGCTATTTGAACGACGGGTACGGCATATGGGTTTCGCATACCGTTGCTAATACCTAGTATTATCGTTATTAGATACCCACAAATTCCACCAAACAAGGATGCAATTCCACCATAATACAGCCCCTCCAAAACAAATGTACGCCTAATAGTTAGCATATCCATTCCGATGGCACGTTGCACGCCGATTTCTTTAATACGACTAAATATATTTGTATACATCGTATTAAATATATTTAATCCACTAATAAATGTGATAACAGCAATAAATCCTATTGCTAAATACTTAATTTGCTTAAAGCTTTGCTCAGCGTCTATTTTGTATTGTGCAAAAGATACCCAACTGGTATAGCTGTTATTATCTTGTATATCAGTAAGCAAACTTTCCACTGAGGCAACATCTGCACCTTCAGCCAAATGTATATAGACTTCATTAATTAGCGTGTCACCTGTTAGTTGTTCAAAAAGTCGTTCGTTTACAACAATCTCGGTGGCTAAAGTATAACCTCCTGTTAACGTTAGTACTATGTCTTTTGCTAATACTTCAAGGGTTGTGTTACCTATATTTATTAATTTTCCTACTTCCAAATCAGCAGATTCAACTAACCCCCTAGGTTGATATATAATGCCCTCACCATTTAGGAATTTTTCTTTATCTTCTCTTGACATATTAGGAAGTACAAGTTCCACAAAACTATCCGATACTCCAAATATAGTTAAGTCAGCATATATACCACCGTCGTCTGGATACTTTCCTAATTCAAAACCAATCTCAAGAGGTTTTAAGTTTCCAGAGTCATCCTGAAAAATACCGTCATTATAAAAACCACGGTTATAATAAGCATGTTTGATATAGAGCACATTAGCCACGTTAGGGTCTTGTATTATTCTATCAATATCAGATTGTGGCAAGCCGTTATTAGAATATAAATCATAACCTGGGCGAGATGTTAAAGAATAATCTCCTTTTTCACCACCCAGCATTTTGTTAGCGGGGTTCATTGGTTCTATAAAAGAGTTTAGTCCTATAAATAATGTAATTGCAATAAACATTGAAAGTATAGTAACAATAGTTTTGCCTCTGTTACGCCTTAAATTTAACTTTGCTAGGTAGTTTTCAAAATGTGTCCCAACATCTTTAACTTTGCGATTTTTTCTAGTGATTTTCACATCTTTTATGCCACTCATAGCAACTTTTGGAGATACTTTGGATGCGTATCGTGCTGTTGGAATAACCGATAAAATAGAAAATAGGCTAGTAATTAATATTGCAACTAAGATAAACCCTATATAAATTTCTTCAGAACTGCTTAACAACGCCTTAACTTCTTCTGTGGTATCCACCATAAATATGCTAGGGTTTAGCATAGAAATCATAGCACTGATAACGCCTTCCGACATAAACACACCAATAATTCCACCGATTGGGGTTGCTATTAATATGAATATTAAAACTTTGCCAAGCACGATTTTATAAATTTGGCTAGGCTCAGCACCGATTGCCCGCAGGACTCCGTAGTCTTTCATTTCTTTTAATATAGAGATTTTAAATATATTGTACACTACAAATCCAGCAGACAATAAAATTAAAGCTCCGACTATCACTATTGGTAGTGATACACCAAAACCAGAACTGCTCATAGATTCGTCATAGTCCACCCCTAGAGAGTCTAAATATCCGTGGTTATATTGAACGCCACCTAACCTAGTGATATTTAGCTCTTCTACAATTTGATT
>MDJM01000088.1:3421-22912 GCA_001994995.1 Candidatus Parepulonipiscium sp. PG-Nuni2H_MBin01
TCGCTAAGTGCATAAATATCCTTGCCATTAATAAGAACCTTTCCTTTTGAAGGGTTGTCTATACCACTAATAATATTTAGTAGCGTACTTTTACCACTTCCACTAGGTCCAATGATGGATACAAATTCATTGTCTTTCACCTCCATACTGACATCATTTAATGCTACTACTTTGCTTTCGTTGTCACCATATTGTTTGAAAATATGTTCAACTTTAATCATAAAATCTCCTCCTTATAAATATGTTCTAAGATTAATATACCTTTAAATTTGCCAATTATGCGTTACGTTAAATTTATATATATACTATAGTTTATTTATACTGTAAGTATGAACTACCTAGATTTTTTTGGATTTTTGCATGTCAATAGGGAAATAAATAATGGAAAAACCATACTTTGGATAAGTTTAGCACTGATTATTGTATAGGTTATTGATAATGAGATAATTGGGATTACTTTAGAATACGCCTATTCAGTGTCCCAACTTCTGATTTAACTTTTATTGGTTTATATATAATCTTAGATAATAATAGATTAATCAGAATTTTACAATGCATTTTTTGCAATAATATGGAAATATTATCCTTATAAATACCATATATTGGTATATGAGGAATGTCATTGAAGATACATGTTTTCCTCACTCAAGCAGCCTAGGGAGAATATGTAAATGAAACAATATAAATATAATATCAAACTATTAATTAATAACTTTAGGCTACCCTAATACAATTTGTTCATAACAATATTTTGTTTAGAGGCTATCTCCCAGTCTGATATTTTTCTTAACTTGAGCAATACTACAACTTACTCATTCCAAGTTGTAGTATTTTTTATATCAATTTTAATATATTCCATTAATAGCAAAGGCGTATTTTATTCCAAGGATAAAGTACGCCTTTTTTTAGTTGAAACAGGTAAGTTATCACGTCTTAGGCACATCAAAGGCTGTCGTGACCCTCCAGTTTGTTTGGATTCGTACAACAACGACATTTAAACAATTCGGAGGGAAAGACATCATGAAAATGACAATTACAGTTACAGATACTTTAACAGGAAAAGTAACAAGCGTAGAGGTTACCCCAGAGGTAAAAGAAATATATGAAGCAGGTGTAAGACAAGAACTTGCTCAAGAAAAGCAAGCACAACGTCACAATGATATGGGTGAATTCGATGAGAATATTTTATCAGATAGAATAGCTCCAAACGCATTGTTAGAATTAATCATCAATAGTTGCCCACCAACACAAGCACAAAGAGCCTATATGCATTGGATAGAAGGCTTAACTATTACGGAAATGCCAGCTTACAAAATTGTTCACGTAGAGCAATCAGCCTGTCAATTGAAGAAGTAACAAAGAAGATTATGGGTGAAATAAAAAAATAAGAGTTGCAATACCTTAGCACTAACACTCATATAACAATATGAATAGTTAGGTAAGACGGGTACTACTCGTGGGTAGGTTATTAGAATGTAACCTACCCATTTTTTATATATAACTATAGTAAATTACATATTATAGGACAATATATACAAAATATCAGTATATATTTTAGTGGTATTTCACAAAGTTAAATTTTTTTAGTAATTTACCCTCCCAAAACACCCTCTAAGTGTCCTATATAGTGAGAGGGTTATTTCTGAGTAAAAAAATTAGCATTAAAACCTAACTAGAAAATCAGAAAAACAACTCTCATTGTACATTGAAAAATAAATATTCAATATTCAAGATTTAGTTACTCATCAATATACTATCACAAAATATTATGACACAAACAGATGATGCAACTAAAAATGTACTAAGATTACCCTCTCAAGTGTTGTAGGGTCTTCTGCGAATTAGGTAAATGGATTAGTCACCCATACTTTTTTACCAATCGGCAGATGAATACTACATTTTAATTGAATATTCCTAACATCAGGGGCGTGCAGTAAGATGACCTTGTTATCTGATAAAGTGATGTAAGTAAGATGATAGCACTATTACAATTTATGATAGTGCTATCAAATTCATTAAATATAAAAATACTAACCAAACGGAGGAAAACATATGGATAATTTTAGCAACTTAGTAGACAGTAGTGAAATGGAATTAGTGGACATTAGAACAATAAAGGTAGATAAATCATTACCTAAACCAGAAAGAATCAAAGAATTTGTAAGGCAAGTTAAAAACCCATACAGATTTAAGTGCGATGAAATGATAATTGCTATAGAGTTTACACCAACAGGACGAACATTGGATGAAAGTATATTAGATATAATGGGAAGATAAAGTTACAAAAAAAATAAAAAGACGTTGACTATCTCGTAATTAAGTGTTAAGATTAAGGTGGAAAAAGAAAGAAGAAAAACTTAATAGCTTTAAACATAGAAAGCACTCTTTATGGTAGGTAGGATTAGTCCGTCTTACAGTAAGGAGTGTTTTTTTATGCAAAAAAAGTATAAAGCAGCGATTTATCTAAGATTGTCTTTTACTGATGATAAAAGCATTGAAAGTGATAGTATTATAAATCAACGTGCAATTATTATGGACTTCTTGCAATCTCATACTGATATAGAGGTGGTATCAGAAAAAGTTGATAATGGATATAGTGGGTTAGTATTTGATAGACCAGAGTTTAAGGAAATGATGGATGACATTGTTAGTGGCAAGATTGACTGTGTTGTAGTAAAGGATTTATCAAGACTTGGGAGGGAATATATAGAAACTGGGGAATATCTACGAAAGACGTTCCCAAAGTACGGGGTACGTTTCATAGCTGTGACAGATAATATTGATACTATTAAGGATAGAGAATTGGGTGGCAAGTTAGATGTCACCCTAAAGACATTAATGAATGATTCATATAGTAGAGATATTTCCAAAAAGACTAGAACTGCACTAGATATTAAAAGAAAAAATGGAGAATGTGTCTTGTCCTCTATTAGCTATGGATATAAGCGGTCAGAAACTAACAAGAATAAATTAGAAATAGATGAAATATCAGCAATTGTAGTACAGGATATTTATATGTGGAAGAAAGAAGGTATTAGCCCTACTAAAATAGCCACTAGATTAAATGAACAAGGTGTCCTCTCCCCTAGTGACTATAAGGCAAACAAACAAAATAAGCCCATAAAAAATACTAGATGGACTACTAAAACAGTGATACGAATTTTACAAAATCCTATATATATAGGAACTTTAACACAAGGTAAAGTAACAACACATAATTACAAATTAAAGCAAACTTTTGTTAAACCAAAAGATGAATGGAGCATAACAGAAAATGCTCACACCCCAATCATTGAAAAAGACCTGTTTGACCTTATACAACAACTGATGTTGATTGATACTAGGACAGCACCAAATAAAGAACAGGTACATTTATTTGCAGGTATGCTTATTTGTGGATGTTGTGGGAATAGGTATTCACGTAAAACAGAGAGATACAAAGACAAGGTATACCACTACTACTATTGTATGACTGGCAAGAAAAATGGTTGTACAGATTCTAAACCTATAAAACAGGAGGAGTTAATAGCGAGTGTGATATACAGCATTAAGGCTTATATACAAAATGTTATGGACGTAGATAAGTTAGAAGAAAAGGCTATGTTAAGAGATATGAATAGTGAGAAATTAAAGAAATATGAATTGAAACTAGCCGAAACCGATAGATTGATACAAGAAGCCAAGAAATACAAACAAGGGTTATATGAAAGCCTCAACAATAATATTATATCAAGGGCTGAGTACAAGGAATTTAAGTCAACATATGATATGAGAATAAAAAAATTCAGCAATAGCCGACTAGACATATTGCAATCAATTGATGACTTAAAAAACAACCCAGAACTACTTGCCAAATGGCGTGAGCAGATAATCCAATTTGCAAATCTTGAAACCTTAGATAGGGCTACATTAGTACAACTAATACATTCTATAACTGTTAATGGCAAAGATGGTATAGTGATTTCTTTTAGAAACAAAGATGAATACACAATAATTTAAGAGGAGGAAATATTATGGCTAGAGTAAGTAGAAAAAATAAAGCTACTAATATTACTCCTATACAAGTAGTAATACCAACAGCTTTTTATATTAGAAGTTCTCATGAAGATGTAACATTAGATGGGACTATTGGTAATCAGCAAGCACTGTTAGAAAATTATATTAGTGATAAGCCAGATTTCCAGTTAATCGAAAAATACATTGATAACGGCTACACAGGTACAAGTTCCTCAAGACCAGAATTCAAACGTATGTTAGCAGATATTGAATCAAATAAAATTAAATGTGTAATAGTAAAGGATTTATCAAGGCTAGGTAGAAATATGCTTGATACAGGATTTTATACAGAAAAATACTTTCCCCAATTAGGAGTTAGGTTTATTTCTGTAACAGATAATTACGATAGTTATACATTAAATAATATGGATTTAACGCTACCTATTAAAAATATGGTTAATGAAGCATACTCAAGAGATTTATCTAAGAAAATCAAAACTCAGCGTCAGATAGCTATGAAGGCAGGTGATTATGTTAAGGCAGTACCGTATGGCTATAAAAGGTCAGTGGAAAATCCTAAAAGACTGGTCATTGATAAAGAAGCAGCCGATACTGTAAAGAGAATTTTTGATATGATTGATAGTGGACTCAGCTATAGAATCGTTAGCAATATTTTAAATGCTGAAGGCATATTTGTACCAATTGAATATGCTAAACTAAAAAAAGGAATAACAAATTTAGAACCAAATCTTAATAGATGTTGGAACGCAAGTAGAATTGTAAATATATTAAAGCAAGAAAGTTATACTGGAAAAACTGTACAAGGCAAGACTGTAAAATACGAGAATGTAGCAATGCCTGTATCACCAGACCAATGGATAGTGGTAGAAAATACACATGAGGCTATAATAAGTCAAGAAGTATTTGATAGAATTAAGGAAAAATTATTATCACGGAAGATTAATGCTGTACCAGTAGAAAATAGAAAACCCAATATATTTGCTAGAAAGCTTTTTTGTAAATGTTGTGGCGTTCCACTAGAAAGAAAAACAAAGAGGAAAGGAGTATATTCTTTTGTGTGTCCAACGGCTATTAATAATGCTATAGCCTGTGATAACTTAAAACAACTACCTGAAAATAAGATTATAAATGTGTTGAAAGAGATATTTATAATGTATTTAGATGTTGTAGTTGAACAAAAAGTAATGGTAAATAATTATTTAAGACAAACAAAACAAACTAAGCAACATCTAAAAAATAACTTACAAAAGCTAGGGAAGGATATTGAGGATATTAAAAGATACCAACTAAGATTGTATGAAACATTTGCTAGTGGTGATATTAACTCTCTTGAGTACAAGGAATTTAAGTTGAACTATGAGGAGAAACTAGCAGATAAACAACAGGAGTATCACAAGGTAGCAACAAATATAGATAAGGAAGTTAAGGCATTTAGTTTATTGAGTGATTTTGAGATTGACCTAAGACATTTAATAACTAACAATTCCTTAACTAAACTTGATATAGATAAATATATTAAAAGAATAGAATATTTAGCACCCAATCAGATAGATGTACAATTTACTTTTAAAGATATGCTTGCTGAACTGACGGAGGATGTAGAAAATGCAGAAAATAGCCTTTTATATGCGACTATCAGTAGAAGATATTAAGACGCAAAGCCAAAGTATACAATCTCAAAGAGCATTGCTTTATGATATAATGGCAGACTACTCTGAATATGCTAATTATACAATTCAAGAATATATTGATAACGGTTATTCTGGTACAAACTTTGAAAGACCTGTGAGTTCTACACCCCTAAGAGCATTGTAAATTTAATTGCTGAAATGATAGAACCGTATGAAGGTATAATTTATGACCCATGTTGTGGTTCAGCAGGTATGTTTGTGCAATCAGTAAAATTTATAGAGAATCATAATGGCAACAAAAAGAATATTTCAATATATGGACAAGAATATACTAATGTAACATATAAACTAGCAAAAATGAATTTAGCAATAAGAGGAATATCAGGAAATTTGGGTGAAATGGCTGCTAATACATTCGCCAATGACCAACACAAAGATTTGAAAGCAGATTTTATAATGGCTAATCCACCCTTTAACCAAAAGGCTTGGAGAGCAGAAAATGAACTAAAAGATGATTCGCGTTGGAATGGATACGAAGTTCCTCCTGTAAGTAATGCGAACTATGGTTGGATTTTAAACATTGTTTCTAAACTTTCACAAAATGGCGTGGCAGGTTTTTTGTTGGCAAATGGGGCATTATCAGATGATGGGTTAGAACTAAAAATAAGAAAACAGTTAATTGAGAATGATTTAGTTGAGGCTATAATTATTTTGCCTAGAAACTTGTTTTATACTACTGATATTAGTGTGACATTGTGGATATTAAATAAAAATAAAACTGAACGAACTATTAAGAAAAACGGGATAGATAAAGCTTATAGAAACCGAAAAAATGAAATTTTGTTTATGGATTTAAGACAAATGGGAACACCGTATGAGAAAAATATGTGGAACTAGGTGGGGAAGATAGAAAAAAGGTAACGGAAGTATATCACAACTGGCAACAGGACAAGCAGTTTGAGAATGTACCAGAATTTTGTTATAGTGCTAAAGTTGAGGAAGTCAGAGAGAAAAACTATTCTCTAGTACCTAGTAGATATATTGAGTTTGTTAATCAAGATGAGAATGTGGATTATGATGAGCAGATGAAGGTTTTGCAAGTGGAATTAAAAGAGTTATTAATTCAAGAAGAAGCGTCTAAAAGTGATTTGCTTGAAGTTTTTAAGGAGATGGGTTATGAAATCGAATTATAAGGAGTTAGGGCAATTTATTAGGCAGGTTGATGTTAGAAATAAAGATTTGAAAGTAGAAAGGCTGTTAGGGGTTTCAGTACAAAAAAAGTTTATCCCTTCTATAGCTAATACCATTGGAACAGATTTTAGCAAATATAAAGTTGTGAAAAAAATGCAGTTTGGGTATATACCTGATACCTCTAGAAGAGGTGATAAAATTGGGATTGCATTGTTAGTAGAAAAAGAATGTATAATTTCTAGTTCTTATACTGTTTTTGAGATAACAAATACGACTATGCTTAATCCAGAATATCTAATGTTATGGTTTTCAAGAGATGAATTTGATAGGTACGCACGGTTTAAATCTCATGGTAGCGTTAGGGAAATATTTGATTGGGAACAATTATGTAAAATTGAATTACCTGTACCACCTATTGAGGAACAGGTAAAAATAGTAAGGCGATATAAAGTTATTACAGATAGGATAGAGTTGTTGCAGAAGATTAATAGAAATTTATATCAGGCAATTAGGTTAGCTTATAAAAGAGTGTTAAAAGATAAAAATGTTAATTATTTACAACAGCTATTAAAGGATTTATGTAGTAAAATAGGAAGTGGTTCAACTCCTAAAGGTGGAAAGGACACCTATATTACTGATGGAGTTACCTTAATTCGTAGTATGAATGTATTGGATTATACTTTTTCGTATGATGGACTAGCAAATATTAGTGAAGGCCAAGCAAAAGCGTTGAAAAATGTTGAGATTCATCAGAATGATGTACTGTTTAATATAACAGGAGCGTCAGTAACTCGCTGTTGTATTACCCCTATTAATGTAATTCCAGCAAGAGTTAATCAACATGTTATGATTATGCGACCAAAAGCAGGGATATACATGAGTTTATATATTATGTGTTCATTGTGCGATGCAAAAAATAAATCTAAACTATTAGGGTTAGCACAATCTGGGTCAACTCGTGAATCTATAAATAAGCAAGAACTAGAAAATTTTATTATAGATGTTCCATCAACAAAAGAGCTTGATAAATTTGGGGCAGTAACCAGTATAATTTACAACAATATTCAAATTAATATAGAGGAGATAAGGAAATTTAATCTAGTTTTGAAATATATAAAGGATTAATGCCATTCATGTTTTTATTTTATAAATATTAGATGTATAAGTTAGCTACTATAAGAATATAGATAACTTTAAGGTAATTTGATTAATTAACAAGCTTTATTGAGAAGTAATCTGAACTTAGTATAGAAGTTTATAAAGATAGAGTTATTGAAGTTATTACTAACTCAAACATTAAAATTATGACAACAATAAATTAACCGTAGCAATGAAGATAGGAGATTAAATAACATGATAGTTTATGATGTAATAAATAGAAAACATATATTAAAAGCAGTATATGAGTTATCATTATTGCCTGAAACCGAAAGCTTAATAAACTATATATCAAGTTTATCAGCAGAAGATAGATTAGTTTTGAAAATAGTTATGGCTATAGGGCGTGAAATTTTTTATAATACGCAACAAGAGTACTACTCGAAAAATCCATCCCCATTAACAATTTATGAGGATGAAAAATCAACTCAATTTACAGGAGATAGTCATAATGATGCTGAATATTTAGCTAGTAAAATTCATTTGACAGAGTATATTAAATGTGGCACAACAATCTTAAATTGTGATATAAGTTAGTCGATTAGGGGTGGTGGCATAATGAAATTTAATGAGCAAATACTAGAACAAGCTATAATAGAATTATTTACAGATGAAGGCTACACTTCTTGCAAAGGGAAAGACCTATCCCGTGAAAAATCAGAAGTTTTACTAATTGAAGATTTACACCAATACCTAGTTAATCGTTATAGCATTACCTACAATGAAGTACAAACCATTATCCGAATGCTAAAGAATATCACAGGAACAATATATGAAGCAAACAAAGCCGTTTTTAAGATGTTATCAAACGGCTTTATCTTCAATAGAGAAGACAGAACTCAAAAGGATATTTTTATAGAGTTTATGGACTTTGAAAACTCACACAACAATAATTTTAAAATAGTAAATCAAATAGAAATTGATGGCTACTCGTTACGTATTCCAGATGGGATTGTATATATAAATGGCATTCCAGTTGTTGTATTAGAGTTTAAAAGTACTATCAGAGAAAATACACCAATTTATGAAGCGTATGAGAAGTTAACAATAAGGTATAAAAGGGATATCCCAGAACTGTTTAAATACAATGCTTTTGTAGTTATTAGAGATGGGGTAAACACCAAGTATGGTTCAATGTTTGCCCTATATGATTTCTTTTATACTTGGAGAAAAATAGATGATTTAGATAAAGAAGTTGACGGAATAAATTCACTTATAACTATGATTAAGGGATTATTTAGTAAGGAACGCCTACTTGATGTAATCAAAAATTATATTTATTTTCCAGATAACTCTACTAGCGAAGAAAAAATTGTTTGTAGATACCCCCAATATTTTGCCACTAAAAAATTATTTGCGAATATCAAACAACAAATAAAACCATATGGAGATGGTAAAGGTGGTACATATTTTGGGACAACAGGCTGTGGGAAAAGTTATACGATGGTATTTTTATCACGCCTACTAATGAAAAGTCAATATTTTGGTAGCCCCACAATTGTCATTATTACGGATAGAACTGATTTAGATGACCAACTTTCAAATTTATTTATTAACTCTAAGGAATATATAGGTGATAATACAATAATAAATATGCAGTCACGAGAAAAACTAAAAGCTAATCTACAAGGTAGAGAAAGTGGGGGCGTATATTTAACTACTATTCATAAATTTACAGAAGATATTAGTCTTTTAACAGATAGAAACAATGTAATTTGTATATCAGACGAAGCACACCGTTCGCAAATAAACCTCAATAAAAAGGTAACAATTACTGAAAAAGGAGTTAAGCAAAAGTATGGATTTGCAAAATACCTGCACGATTCACTACCAAATGCTACTTATGTAGGATTTACAGATACTCCTATTGATGCCACAATCAAAGTATTTGGAAGTGTTGTAGATGCATATACAATGACAGAATCAGTAAAAGATGGAATAACAGTAAATTTGGTGTATGAAGGACGCTCGGCAAAAGTGAATCTTGATACATATAAGGTAGAAGAGATAGAAGCATATTATGAGCAATGTGAAAAGGCAGGAGCAAACGAATATCAACTTGAGGCAAGCAAAAAAGCAGTTATTAACTTAAATATAATTTTAGGTAGTCCAGATAGATTGCAATTGATTGTACAAGATTTTGTTAATCATTATGAAAGACGTGTATATGAGGGAGCAACTGTCCTTGGTAAGGCTATGTTTGTGTGTGCCGATAGAGTTATTGCATATGAGTTTTATAAATTGCTGATACAAATGTATCCAGAATGGGCTGAATTAAAAGAATGTGATGAAGGTTTAGTATTAAGTGATGACGAGAAAAAAGAAATTAAGCCAATGGCAAAAGTTAATCTAGTTATGACTAGAGATAAGAAAAGAGATAGTAAAGAATTATATGATATGTTGGGAAGTAAGGATTATAGGAAAGAATTAGACCGCCAGTATAAAAAAGTAAAATCTAATTTTAAAATAGCAATAGTTGTAGACATGTGGTTGACAGGTTTTGATGTGCCAAGCCTTGATACAATCTATATTGATAAACCTATTAATAGTCATAACTTAATACAAACTATTTCAAGGGTAAATAGAGTTTATGAAGGTAAGGACAAAGGACTAATTGTGGATTATATAGGTATCAAGGATAACTTAAACAACGCACTAGCTACTTATACAAACTATAAAGAAGATCAGTTTGAGGAAGTGGAGCATAGTGTTATAATTGTTAAAGATGAACTTGAAGTCCTAGCGAATATTTTTTATAAATTTAATAATAATAAATATTTTAACGGTACGCCTAAAGAGCAGTTGGATTGTCTAAATAAAGCGGTTGAATATGTACAATTAAGTGAAGAACTAGAAAGAAGGTTTATGCAGGCAGTAACACGATTAAAAAAAGCATTTAACTTATGTAGTGGCAGTGAATTACTTACTGAAGATGAAATGGATTATAGCAATTTTTATTTTGCTGTAAAGTCCATACTTTTTAAACTGACTAAAGGTGAGACACCAGATGTATCACAAATGAATAAAAAGGTTATAGAAATGATTGAGGCGGCTATCAAATCCGAAGGAATAGAGGAACTATTTAATATTAGTTCAGATATGGAAAGCTTACCAATAGATATTTTTAGCGATGAATACATTAATAAGATAGCTAGTATCACGTTACCAAATACAAAAATCAAAGTGCTGCAATCTTTATTAAGTAAAGCGATAGATAAGTTTAAAAAAGTAAATAAAGTTAAGGGTATCGAGTTTTCAAATAAATTACAAAGCATTATAAATAAATATAATAATAGGCGAAAAGACGAAGGATACGCTGCTGAGGTATTACAAGATATAGCAGAACAATTAGCAGATTTACTTGCACAACTACGAGAAGAGGAAAATTCAGGCACAGATAAAGGAATTGACATTGAAGAAAAAGCATTTTATGATATATTAGCACTGATTGCTAAAAAATATGAGTTTGAATATGCTGAAGATAGGTTAATTGCACTTGCTAAACAGATAAAGAAAATTGTTGATGACAAGGCAAAGTATATAGATTGGACAACACGAGATGACATTAAGGCAGAACTAGAAGTAGATTTAATAATACTACTGGATGAGTACGAATATCCTCCTGTTACAATAGATGATGTATTTAAAGAAGTTCTTGAGCAAGCAGAAAACTTTAAGAAGTACAAAGATTAAAATATTATCTTGCTTCCTAAGTATTTACTAGAAAGGCAAGATCCCACCACTAATTATTTAATATACGCGCCATTTCCTAAGCCGACTCTTATGGAAAACTCACCTAGCAGATACTATAAGATATTCTAAGGAGTTTTTTCCGGATAGAGCGTCTTTAATTATGGTGGATTTAAGAATAGATAAGAAATATAAAAACGTTATTACACAGCATATTAATTTTTTTGGTACTAAGGATAGAATTCAGAAGTTTTTCGCGCTAGAAATAGAACATTTCTATGAGAATCTAATTAAGATTGGAATTATGAGTGTTATTTGTAACGTGGCAAATACCTCTTTTGAAGTGGGCATGGCTTTGTTTGAGATGTTGCAAGCAGATGAAAAATGCAAAGAAGTTAATTTTCCTTCTATGCAAAGTATGTTACCATCAAGTACTAGGCTAGGTATGTCGGCATCACTACCACGTACTAGGATTGAAATGAATGAGGAATTCAAAACTTTAGTTGATGGGAAAGAACGGCATGACTTGAAGTCACGAGAGGAAGTTTTAAAGACTCACAATAAAAATAGCAAGGCGATTAGGTTTGACGAGGTTAAATCTATTAATGATGCAAGGAAAATCATAAAGGGACAAGAAGTAGTTTATATGTACCACGACCAAATAGACGCTAGAGGTGATAAACTTGTTACTGAAAATGAGGTTTTTGTGGCGTGTGAGGAAGCAATAGCAGAAATTTATGCTATGATTAAAAGGTTATCAAGTGCAAATACTACCAGATTTATTATTACTGCTGACCATGGATTTATTTATAAAAAAGAAAAACTATCGGCTAGTGACAAAATAACTGCCCCAAAAGATAGCTTAAAAGGTAGGCGTTATATTATATCGGAATATGATTTTGCAATAGAGGGGACTTATAAAATTCCTCTTGGGACGATATTTAGAAATCAAGATAGAAGAAATGTCTATTTGCCAATAGGTACTGATGTGTTTAGTATTGCAGGCGGTGGGAATAACTTTGTGCATGGTGGTAGTTCGTTGCAAGAAATGATTGTGGCTGTAGATGAAAAATCTTTACTGGAGATATTCCGACATGAGGTAAAAATGGATTTGGCATTTGTAGATGATTATGGATTTTAGTTTAAGATACAAGGATGGGTTACACCACAGAAGAAGTCTAAGATAAGCTGCGTACCTATTGTGATGTCAAATTTATAAATAGAAATACTTGTAAATACTACCTAACCATAGTAAAATATGGATATAATTAGGTTATGGATTGTTAGGAGTAAGTTTGATTGCTTAAATATAGTAAAAAATATTTTTAGGGAGAGGTTGACACAACGCGGAGGATATCGACCACTTCAGTATTTTTTACTATAAAAGGTTGACCGAACGGTTTTCATGTGGTAAGTTAACAAGACCGATAAAAATTAAGGAGAATAGTATGGAATTTCAAAATATAAATGAACGACTAGTAGAAGGGCTTAAGAAACAAAATATACAAACACCAATGTCTATACAGGTTAAAGCGATAGATAAGATATTAGAAGGTAAAGATGTGGTGATTGAGGCTTGTACAGGGAGTGGAAAAACGTTAGCATATTTGCTACCTATTATGCACCGAATGAATACGAGTGTAAAGCAATGTCAAGCGCTTATATTAGCACCAACGCATGAGCTGGTTATTCAAATTAATGAGCAAATTAAGTTGTTAAGTAAAAATAGCGAACTAAATATTACTTCAACTGCATTGATTGGAGGGACAAACATTAGTAGACAGGTGGAAATATTAAAGAAGACTAAGCCAAATATTTTAGTAGCATCAACAGGAAGAGCATTAGAGTTAATTAAAAGTAAGAAACTACCAATCCAATCTATTAAAACGTTAGTAATAGATGAGGCAGACCACTTGTTACAAAAGGACCATCGTAGCGAGGTGATGCAAATTATAAAAGCTGCAAGGCAACAAGCGCAGATTATACTATGTACAGCGACTATGACGTTTGAAGCGGATGATATATTGAATGAGGCTCAATTTTTAAATTCAACAGAGCAGGTGTTAACAAATCCAAATATTACGCATGTAGCATATGTAACTGAAAAGCGTAAAAAAGTAGACAAACTTAAAACGTTATTAAATAAGGCAAATCCGACTAGGGCGTTAATTTTTATTAATAATGGTCATGAGGTTAATGTAGTTACAGAAAAGTTAAGGCATGCTAATTTTAAAGTAAATTGTTTAAGCAGTAATCAAACGAAGCAAGAAAGAGCTACGTCATTATCACAGTTTCGCACTGGTAAAGCGAATATATTAGTATCATCGGATTTAACGGCTAGAGGGTTAGATATACCAGAAATAACTCATGTATTTAATTTAGATTTACCACCACATGCGCCGCATTATTTGCATAGAGCTGGTAGAACAGCACGAGCGGATAGGAGGGGTGAATGCATTTCGATAATTACAGAAGGGGAGCAAAAAATTATTAAGGAGTATAAGAAGAAGTTAAATATAGAAATAGAACAACTAGAATTTTAAAGGAGGACTAGCGAGATGTTACAAAAATTAAAGGAGCCCATTGACTTAACAGTGGGCAATCCGATTCACAAAATTGTGCTATTTATGATTCCAATGCTATTTGGGAATTTGGCACAGCAGTTATATAGCACAGTAGATAGTATAATAGTAGGAAAGTTTAGCGGTGATAATGCTTTAGCGGCAGTGGGAAGTTCTGGGGCAATATTAAATCTGTTTGTGGTAGTTTTAATGGGAATTTCGGTAGGAGCAAGTATTATGGTATCACAATATGTGGGGTCGAAGGATAAGAAGAATTTAGGGGCCGCTATAGAGTGTTGCATAGTGTTAACAGCATTAACATGTGTAATTATGATGGTAACAGCACCGTTAGCAGTAAAGCCGCTACTAAGTTTGCTAGGAACGCCAGAATCTATAATAGAGCAGGCGTATGATTACTTATTGATTACGTTTGTGGGAGGCTGGGGTCTTGCGTATTTTTACATATTAATGGGCGTGTTAAGAGGTCTAGGAGATGCAATTTCACCACTATTTTATTTATGTATATCCACTGTAATAAATATAATATTGGATATAGTGTTTGTAGCGTATTTTAAATGGGATACAGCTGGAGTAGCTTTAGCTACAGTAATTGCACAGTCGATTTCAGCATTGCTATGTTTACGAAAGTTATTTAAAATGCAAGATTTGTTTACTATTAGCTTTAAAAAGCCAAAAATGCAACTTAGTCATATGAAGACGATATTTAGATTAGGGTTACCTTCGGGATTAAACCAGCTTATATTATCTTCAGCGTTAATTATGGTGCAATCATTAACAAATAGTTACGGCGAATTATTTATAGCGGCAAACGTAATAGTTATGAGAATTGATGGATTTGCAATGATGCCAAACTTTTCGTTTGGAACGGCAATGAGTACATTTGCAGGGCAGAACATTGGGGCAAGACAGTATGATAGAGTGGAGAAGGGAGCAAGGGACGGTACTATATTTGCAGTGGCAACGGCAACGGTTATTACATCAATATTGTTGTTGTTTGGTAGAAACTTAATGAGCATTTTTACAGATACGCCGGAATTGGTAGATTTAAGTATGCAAATGTTACAAATTTTAGCGGTAGGATATATGGCAATGGCAGTGACGCAGTGTTTGTTTGGAGTAATGAGAGGTTCGGGCGATACATTAACACCGATGTGGATTTCTATATTTATATCTGTAGTAGTAAGGGTGCCAGTTGCATATACATTAGCTTATTTAACAAGAACGCCAGAATTACCAAATGGAAGATGCGAGAGCGTATTTATATCACTGCTGGCATCGTGGATATTAGGAGCAGTAATAACTACGATATTTTATAAAAAAGGCAACTGGAAAACTAAAGCGTTAGAACGCCTTGAAGAAAATACTGAAACAACTAATAATGATATAACTAATAATGACGAAGCTACTGATATAGCTAATAACGATATAACTAGTACTAACGAAGCTGCTGAAAAATTTTAATTACTAGCAATCTAAAAACTCCCTTTTACATCACTAAGGGAGTTTTTTTAGTTATCAAAATTTTTTTCAATCACATAATTCTTTATATAATAGCTCAATGTCTCTACGTGTAGCTAACAAATCAGAAAATGCTGATGCACTACCAGCAGCAATACCCCATTTGAATGCTTCACAGTAAGAGTTATACTTAACAAATCCAGCCAAAAACCCTGCTACCATCGAATCACCTGCGCCAACAGAATTTACTACAAACCCTTTCAGCCCATTATGCTTAAATATATCACCTGCAGCAGTTAATAACACAGCTCCATCGCCAGCCATAGAAACTAGTACATTTCTAGCACCTAAAGTTTGCAGCCGTTTAGCATATACTATTACTTCGTCTTTAGATGAAATATTTACGCCGAATAATTCACCTAATTCAATATGGTTAGGCTTAATTAAAAACGGCCGATGTTTAAGTGTATTTTTTAGTAAATCGCCCGCAGCATCTATTACTATCATAACGCCTAAATCTTCTAACATTTCTATGATTTCATTATAAATAGTACAAGGAACGGAGGGGGGTATGCTACCAGCCAAGACTACAATATCTCCTGATTGTAACCATCGAAGCTTTTCTTCTAGCTTAGATAAGTCAGTTGACTTAATAACAGGCCCATTTCCGTTAATTTCAGTTTCTTTAATTCGTCCTCTTAGTTTTACATTAATTCTAGATAGCCCTTCTTCTACTTTAATAAAATCGGATGCAACATGGTATTTAGCTAATAACTGCTCAATATCATGACCTATAAATCCAGCTGTAAACCCTAATGCTTTAGTTGGTATATGCAATCTATTAAGAATTATAGATACGTTAATACCTTTACCTCCCGGCAAAACATGTTCACATGTTGAACGATTAACAGCACCCAATTCAAATTTATCCATTTCTACTATATAATCTAACGAAGGATTAAGCGTAATAGTAATTATCATAAATAAACGCCCCTTTACATTTTGACTAGAAATAGTATAACATACTAAATAGGTTCCATATACCTTTTTTTTATATTTAAAATTTTTTGGCTTAATTAATTTTTTGCAAAGTTATTTAGTAGCAAAATAATCTCTAACTTCAACCATGCGTTCAGGAATTTGAATATGCTGAGGACATAGCGGTACACATGCCTCACACGAAACGCATTTATCCGCTCTATTTTCTTCAGCTATTTCAGTATAATTTGCTTTACCAAAGATTTGAGCAGTATTATATTTTTCAAAACATGTAGGTATATGCACACCAAAAGGGCAAGGCATACAATAGTCGCAGGCCGTACAAGGAATGCTCTTTAAATTGTCTAAAACATTAATTGCTTTATTTAATATTTTACTTTCATCATCTGTCAGTTCAATAGACTGTTCAGTAGCAAAAGTAGCAAGGTTATCCTCAACTTGTTCTATAGTAGACATTCCACTTAAAATTAGCTTAACGTTATCTAAATTCGCCACAAACCTAAAAGCCCAGTTAGCATAAGATAAATCTGGTGAATGCTCTTTTAATAAACTCGCAACTTCAGGTGCTGGATTTGCAAGCATTCCACCCCTAACAGGCTCCATAACAATTATAGGCACGCCAGCGTTTGTAGCTATCTCGTACATATCTTTAGCATTAAACCTATTCCAGTCAGCATAATTAATTTGAAGTTGACAAAAATCCCAATCATAAAGACTGAGCATATCTTTTAAGCAATCTAAATCATCATGAAAAGAAAACCCAATATGACGGATTTTACCTTGAGCTTTTTTTTGTATAAGCCAATCAATAAGCTGCATATCTTTTACCCTTTGCACACGTTCCTTATTGACAGCATGTACTAAATAATAATCTATATAATCCATATTAAGGCTACTTAAATGCCTATTAAAAACTACATCTAAGTCATCATATCCATCCACATGCCAAAGTGGCAGTTTAGTAGCAATAAAGAAACTTTCCCTAGGATATTTAGCCAAAGCCTTTCCTAAAAACTCTTCGGACTTCATCTTATGATACACATATGCTGTGTCAAAATAATTTACACCGGCATTATAAGCAGTATCAATCATCTTTTCGGCTAACTCGAAATTGATACTAGCATCCTCATTAGTCGGCATTCTCATTATTCCAAATCCTAATAAAGAATGCTCCTTATCTCCATCGTCAAAACTCCTATATATCATAGTAATTACCTCACATTTGTAGTTTGTTATCAGTAGTATAATCTCAATTGAGAAATTTTTCAACCCCAAGTTTTACCACATTTTCCATCTTTTTAATAATTTCCTTAATAAATGGATTGTTTAGAACTTCCTTATAATGGGTATAATATTTATTGGTTAAGTATTATAGAATGAGAGAAGGAGGTTAAGCGAGGGGGTTCCTTGCTAATTTTAGATGAAAAAAGTTATATTTGCAACTCAAAACTTGGGAAAGATTAAAGAAATACAAAGTATGCTAGATAATTTAGAAGTAGTTACAATGGCGCAGGCAGGATTTAATATTGATATTAAAGAAACAGGTGATACGTTTGTCCAAAATGCTATTATTAAAGCTGAAACTTTAGCTAAGTTTACGGATGTAGCGGTTATTGCAGATGATTCGGGTCTGGAGATTGATTTTTTAAATAAACAGCCTGGTGTTCACTCGGCTAGGTATTTGGGGAAAGAAACTCCTTATGGTGAAAAGAATATAAAGATTTTGGAACAACTACATGGGGTAGAAAAGTCTAAGAGAACTGCTAGATTTGTGTGTGCTATGGCTGTTGCTAAAAAAGGACTGCCTACTCGTACGGTTAGTGCCACTCTCGAAGGATTTATTGGCTATGAAGCTAAAGGAGATAATGGTTTTGGTTATGACCCAATTTTTTATATAGAAGATGAGGTTTCTCTTGCTATGCTTTCTCAGGAACAAAAGAATGCAATTAGTCATAGAGGGCAGGCGCTTCAATTAATTGCAAATGAGATTATGGATTTTTTATGAATAGAAACTATTGATATTTTGCTATGTAGAGGAGGTTAAGGATTGAAAATTTTAGTTATTAGCGACACCCATAGTAATATAAAATTAGTAGATTCCATTTTTGAAATATTTAAAGACGATAATATTGACACGGTTATTCATTGTGGGGATAATCTTGTAGACGCTAAGAAGTTACAGAAAAAATATTCTAATATTAAATTTTACATGGTAGCCGGTAATTGTGACCCTGAAGGTAACGGGCCAGAGGCTATTTTAGAAGCTGACATTGGTGGTGTGCATACTATGGTGGTTCATGGGCATAAGCATTACGTGAATTTAAATTTAGACACACTGTTATCCGAGGCTAAGGAAAGTGGTGCTAAGTTAGTGGCATTTGGGCATACACATATTGCTACTGTGCAGGTGAGAGATGGAATTACTATAGTTAATCCAGGGAGTTTATCGCAACCTCGCGATGGTATATATAAATCATTTGCTATTGTTACAATATGTAATGGAGTAGTTAATGATGTGCAGATGTGGCAATTTACCCACAAAACCGAGGTAACACTTAATACTAAATTACAGATTGTAAGCTAGTACAAACTGATTACACCAAAAACTTACAAAAAAACTAATTTTTTTTAAAAAAGGTATTGACTTCCATGAAAAATTTTTGTATAATTCATTGTGTCAGGAACATTTGCGGGTGTAGTTCAATGGTAGAACACCAGCCTTCCAAGCTGGTTACGTGGGTTCGATTCCCATCACCCGCTTATGT